>JAGCZK010000028.1 GCA_017960065.1 Paludibacteraceae bacterium | reverse complement strand
TTGGCGCCTTCGGGGTTCATGGCCATGTTGACTTTGGAATAGGCCGAGAACTGGCTGAGCTCGTCGCTGGCGTCGGTGATGGCACTACCGCTCAGGGGCGCTTTGCCTTCGCGGTTGGTGACACGCAAAGCGTAGAGTTCGTAAACGCTCGAACGTTCTTCGACGGGTTTGACCGCCCAGCGGAAACGGACGTCGCGCGGGAATACTTCCTGCACCTGACGCAAGTTGAGCATTTCGGCCACCTTGGCGGTATCGCGGGCGGCGACGTAGGCAATCACAGCCGCATCGGCGTTGAACAGTTGCATACGGCTCAAAAGCGGATGCTCGGCACGGTAGCGGGCCTCGTCCAGTTGGGCTTCGGCCTCGTCGGCTTCGGCCGGTTGGTTTTCTTGCAAAGCAGCCGTCAGCGAGTCGAGAGCGGTTTGGGGCGCTTCGGCAACAGCGGCCTCGGCCTCTTCGGCAGCGAGCTCTTCGGCAGCGGGCGCCACTTCGAGGTCGGCGCTATAGATACCGCGAAGCACCTCTTCGGCACGCGTGAAGTTGGCGGCCAGTTCGTTGCCGTTGTAGGTCTCCCAGAACTCGAGGTTGGCCGAGCCTTGGAGCAGCTTGCGCACACGTTCGGGCTCTTTCACGCCCGGCAGCTCGATAAGGATGCGGCCGTTGGTTTCGAGGGTTTGGATGTTGGGTTGTACCACACCGAAGCGGTCGATACGGCTACGAAGCACGTTGAACGAGTTGGCCACCGCAGCGTTGACTTCCGATTTCAACACTTTGACCACCTCTTCGTTGGTGCTTTTCACCGTTACGAGGTCTTTCATCTCGTAGTTGGAGAACACCGCAGCCAGACGGGCGTTGGGGTCCAACTTTTCGAATTCTTCCAAGAACAAATCGACAAAATCCTTGGTGCTGCTCGTCTGACGTTGTTGAGCGGCCTCCATGGCCTTGTTGAAGTTTTCGTCTTTGGAGTTTCCGGACAAACTGCGGACGATGTCGGGAACCGACACCTCCAAAATCACGTTCATACCGCCTTTGAGGTCCAAACCGAGGTTCAAACCGTTTTCACGACATTCTTTGAGGGTATAGTGACCCAAAAATACGGTGTCGTTGGCAAGCGAGTCAAGATAGCGGTATTCGAGCATCTTGTTGCCTGCGGCATACTCCGTTGCCTGCTTGTCGTAGTGCGATACCACCATGTTGAACGACAGGTAGAACACACATACCAGCGTGAGCAAAACAGCGAATGCCGTAACAAATCCTTTGTGTTGCATACTGTATTGATTATTAAATTGTTATTTGTTTTTATATCAGGTCCGAAACCACCAGGGCCCCGAACAAGCGTGCAAATATAGCGATTTTATTCGTTCCTACACACAATTTTATCAGATAATTAGCATGGCGTCGCCATAGGTGCCGAATCGGTATTGCTCCTTCACCGCCGCATCGTAGGCCGCCATCACCTCTTCGTAGCCACCGAAGGCAGCCACCATCATGAGCAGTTGCGAATAGGGCATCTGGAAGTTGACCAACATGCTTGTAGCAACGGTGAAATCGTAGGGCGGGAAGATGAACTTGTTGGTCCAGCCTTCGAAGGGTTTGACCATGCCGTTGGTGCATACGGCGGTCTCGAGGGCACGCATGACCGTGGTGCCGACCGCGCATACCTGATGACGGCCCTCTTTGGCCTTGTTGATGATGGCAGAGGCCTCTTCGTTGAGGAACACCTGCTCGGAGGGGGTTTTGTGCTTGGTCAGGTCTTCGACATCGATCTGACCGAAGTTGCCCAAGCCGGCGTGCAGGGTCAGGAAAGCAAACCGGGCGCCCTTGATTTCGAGGCGTTTCATGAGGGTTTTGCTAAAGTGCATGCCTGCTGTAGGAGCCACCACCGCCCCTTCGTTCTTGGCGAAGATGGTTTGGTACCACTCGGCGTCGTCGGGTTCAACCGGTCGGGTGATGGTACGCGGCAGCGGGGTTTCGCCCATGCTGTAGAGCACCTGTTTGAAGGTGTCGTGGTCGCCGTCGAAGAGGAAACGCAGCGTACGGCCGCGCGAGGTGGTGTTGTCGATGACTTCGGCCACCAGCGAGTCGTCTTCGCCGAAATAAAGCTTGTTGCCGATGCGGATTTTGCGCGCGGGATCGACCAACACGTCCCACAAACGGAGGTCGGCGTTGAGTTCGCGCAGCAAAAACACCTCGATGCGGGCACCGGTTTTTTCCTTGTTGCCGTACAGGCGGGCCGGAAAGACCTTGGTGTCGTTGAACACCAGCACGTCGCGGTCGTCGAAATAGTCGAGCAGCTCTT
>JAGCZK010000005.1 GCA_017960065.1 Paludibacteraceae bacterium | reverse complement strand
TTGTAAATGTTCCACGTGGAACATTTACAAAAACCGACGGCTATCGGCCAAGTAACACCAATAATATGTTGATGTCGCTCGGCGAGATGCCGGGGATGCGGCTTGCCTGTGCAATCGTTTCGGGGTCTGCCTTGGTTAGTTTCTGACGGGCTTCGGTCGAGATGGACTGAATGCTCATATAGTCGAAGCGACCGCGGATTTTGATATTTTCGAGACGCTGCAATTTTTCGGCGATAATTTTTTCGCGGTTGATATAACCGGCATATTTGATAGAGATCTCTGTCTCTTCACAAATTTCTTCCTTGCGGTTGGCGATGGTGTTGATTTTGGCATGTAAGGTCGGGCTGCACTTGGCCAGTGCCTCGAGGTCGACATTGGGCCGCAAAAGCAAATCGGCCAACTTGCATCGGTGTTGGATGGGCGTCGAACCAATCTGCTCGAAATACGGGTTTACTTCTGCCGGGGTGGCCGACTCGTTTCTTAAGAATTCCTCCAGCTGGGCGCAGCTGGCCTTCTTCTCTTGGTAGAGCTTGAAGCGCTGGGCCGAGGCCAGCCCCATCCGATACGAACGTTCGGTCAGCCGGGCATCGGCATCGTCTTGGCGGAGAAGAATCCGGTACTCGGCGCGCGAGGTGAACATCCGGTAGGGTTCGTCCACACCTTTGGTGACCAGGTCGTCGATGAGCACTCCTATATATGATTCGTCGCGACCCATGCTGAAGTTGGCCGTTCCGTTGCAAGCCAAGTGGGCGTTGACACCAGCAACGAGTCCTTGGCCGGCGGCCTCTTCGTAACCGGTGGTTCCGTTGATTTGACCGGCAAAAAACAGATTCTTGACGCGTTTGGTCTCGAGGGTGTGCTCGAGTTGTTGCGGGTCGAAGTAATCGTATTCGATTGCGTAGCCGGGTCGGTAAATCTGGATGTTGCGGAAGGCGGGAATTTGTTGCAGTGCGTTGACTTGGGTCATGAGCGGCAACGAAGACGAAAATCCGTTCAGGTAATATTCATTGGTGTCTTCGCCTTCGGGTTCCAAAAACAATTGATGCGCCGTTTTATCGGCAAAAGTGACGATTTTGGTTTCGATGCTCGGGCAATAGCGCGGACCGATGCTTTTGATCTGTCCGTTAAAGAGCGGCGAGTCTGCCAAACTGTTGCGGAGCGTTTCGTGTACCTGCTCGTTGGTATAGGTGGTGTAGCAGGGAAGTTGTCGGAGCATTTTTGCCGGATGGGTCAGGTACGAAAACTTATGAAAGTCGTGGTCGCCGTCCTGTACACTCATCAAACTCAAATCAACGCTGCGAATATCAATGCGCACAGGCGTGCCGGTTTTCATCCGGTTGGTGCCGAATCCTAATTCCACCAATTGTTCGGTGAGTCCGGTGCTGGCCGGTTCGGCAATGCGTCCGCCTACCAGTTGTGTCCGTCCGATGTGCATCAGACCATTCAAAAAGGTACCGTTTGTCAGTACGACTGCTTTTGCCTTGAAGTCCACCCCCATGGCCGTATGCACGCCAACCAACTCGGCTCCGTCGAAAAGCAGCCGGTTCACCGTGTCTTGCCAGACGAACAAATTGGGGGTGTGGTCCAATTCATAGCGCCATTGGCGGATGAATTTGGCACGGTCGCATTGCGAGCGTGGGCTCCACATGGCGGCTCCTTTTGAGCGGTTAAGCATACGGAATTGGATAGAGGTCAGGTCGGTGACAATGCCGGTCTTTCCTCCAAGGGCGTCAATCTCACGAACAATCTGTCCCTTGGCGATACCTCCGATGGCCGGGTTGCAGCTCATTTGGGCAATCTTGTTCATGTCCATGGTAATCAGTAGGGTGCGCGAGCCCATGGTGGCCGCTGCAGAGGCGGCTTCACAACCGGCATGTCCGGCACCTACTACGATAACGTCGTAATCGAATCTCATTTTGAAATGGGTTTTTCTAACATGGCCAGCGCGGCATCTTCCTGACGGGTCATTTCGGCTTTGTCTTTCGGATTCTTGTCTTTAAATCCGCACAAATGCAAAATACCATGAATGATGATGCGCTCTAATTCTTCGATGAAACCGGTATTAAATTCTTCGGAATTGCTTTTGACCGTATCGAGCGAAACAAAAATGTCGCCCGACAGCTTGTCGCCTTCGCAATAGTCGAAGGTAATGATATCGGTATAATAATCGTGTTGCAAATACTGTTGGTTCACCTGTAGGATATAGGGGTCCGAACAGAAGATATAGGCGATTTCTCCGATAGTTTTGCCATGCGCAGCCGCAACCGACTTGATCCATGCCGAGGTACGGCGGGTGCAAATCTTCGGTTTGTCAATGTCTTCGGTGTGGTAACTAATCATAACTAACTGATATACATTTGTTTATAGTGTGTTATGCAAAAAATGCATACGCCAGGAATATGGCGGCGATGACACCGGCCAAGTCAGCCAACAGTCCGGCGGTAATGGCATATCGGGTATTCTTGATGCCGACAGCGCCAAAGTACAGTGCCACAATGTAAAAGGTGGTGTCTGCCGCACCTTGGAACAGGCAGGTGAGCCGGCCGACAAACGAATCAGTGCCGTACGTCTTCATGGCTTCCACCATCATGGCTTTGGCGCCGCTGCCGCTCAAGGGTTTCATAAAGGCGGTGGGCAATGCGTCAATAAATTCGGTTTTATCGGTAAAAATACCGGCAAAGGCCTTCAGTCCGTCCATCAGCAAATCCATCGCGCCGCTGGCTCTGAACACGCCGATGCCCACCAGCATCGCCACCATGTAGGGAATGATCTTGACACTGGTTTCAAAGCCTTCTTTGGCGCCTTCGATGAAATCGTTGAACACGTGGCGTTTTTTAATCAGTCCGCCCGTGATGAATCCGACTATAATCGTGAGTAACAATACGTTACTGAAAATTTTCGAGAAAAGCGACATGCCTTCCTGATCGAGGGTCGAAACGTACCAGACCAATCCTCCCAAGGCTGCCGTAATACCGATAATCCACGATAAAAAGGTAAAATTCAGCATGTTGAGCCGTTGCCGGAATCCTACATACAAGATGGCAAACAGGGTGGAAACGTAGGTGGCAATGAGCAGGGGGATAAAAATGTCGGTCGGGTTGGCGGCTCCCATGATGGAGCGTTGGGCCATGATCGACACCGGAATGAGCGTGAGTCCCGAGGTGTTCAGCGCCAAAAACATGATTTGGGCGTTGGAGGCCGTTTCTTTGTTGGGGTTCAGTTCC
>JAGCZK010000027.1 GCA_017960065.1 Paludibacteraceae bacterium | reverse complement strand
TCTTTATTTTTGTTATTAATCAGGTTTCACTATAAACAACCAAAGGCGTTGAGCCCGTCCCGTAAAGGAAGGCCCAACGCTTTGGTTTAGAGGGTTCGATGTCGCAAAGGCTGCAACACGTGGATTATTGTTTAATGATCAACTGTTCGCCACGGTCGCCACGCTGGTAGAGGCGGATGTAGTCGATGTACATCTTGACGGGAGTGCCGTCGGCCGGAAGCGCCGTTTCGGTAATCTTCACAAAGTTCTCGTAATCGTCGGTAATGACCGGCGCGTATTTTTCGGGAGCCGGGAGGCCGGTAAAGTAACCGCCCACAGCCAGGTTGCTCACAATGTAGAAGGGTTTGTGGAAGTAGCGGCTCGGCGTGTTCTTCTCCTTATTGCCGGCGATGGGCAGGCTGAAGTACGGCTTGGCGTCGGGGTTTTGGTCCTGATCGACATACATGGTGATCGAGTCGGGCGTCCAATACAGAGTGAACACATGGAACCCTCCCTGCAGGGGATAGGGGTTGATGTGGTGTTCGCCATGGTTGGGATAGGCACCGTTGTTGAAGTCTTCGCCCCAGTGGCAGGCACCGTTGAAGTAACGGTCTTGGGCACCGGCGGCGATGCCGTCGCGGTGTCCCATCTCGAGCATGTCGATTTCGCCGCATTTGGGCCAAACCACACGGCCGTTCTTCTTGTTTTTGCGTTTTTGGCGGTCAACGGTATCGTCGTTGCCCAGGTCCTTTACCAGGTCGTTGCCCAGCAGCCAGAAGGCCGGCCAAAGTCCGTTGGCCGTGTAGGGCATCAATACGCGCACTTCCAACTTGCCGTAACGGAAGGCCACCTTGTCTTGGGTATTGATACGGGCCGACGTGGCGGGACGATTCTTGTAGTTCTCTTTTTGGGCGTTCAGCACCAGACAGCTCACACCCGAAGGGTGCTGTTCAATCGTAGCGTTTTTCGGAGCATAATACTGCATCTCGGCATTGCCGCCGCCACGGGCGTTGTCTTCCAGGTTCCAATAGGTGGAGTTGATGGTCGGTCCGTTAAAGTCGTCTTCCCAAACCAATTCATAGGATTTGGCACCGAAAGCAAACGACGGGAGCATGGCCGCCAACAAGAGCATCGTCTTTTTCATTCTCTCAAAGTATTTAATGTTTGTTCTATCCATGTGTAACGCATTGTCTTTGGGTAGGACCGCCTTTCGCCCCGAAAGGTTTACTCGAGGCATCCGGCCCACAACCTGCCGACAGTTTGCAAAGATAAGAATTTTCTTGCAAAAAAAGTCCTATTCAGGCCGACAGATTTCGATTAAAGCGTCTTTTTTGGCCCTACCGCGGCACTACGGACGATAGGGGGTGTGATACGCAGCGTCGGGCGAATGCCAAATCCGGACATAATCCACATACATCCGGGCCTCGCCTCCCTCAAGCGACAGCGCCGAAACCATCTCAGGCTGGCGGATATTCGGATAATCGCCCCCGACGGCCAGGTTGAACATCAGGTAAAAAGGTTTGTGAAAATACTGGGGGGCGTTGTTGGCCACGCCCTCGCGAATCCGCTCGCGCGAAATGTCCATGCTGAAATAAGGGTCCTGATCGGGATGCCGGTCCAAATCGACATAGCAGCGGATGGTTTTCTGCGTCCAGATCAGGGTGAAGAGGTGGAACTCGTCGTCTTGCAACGACCATTCGATTTGTTTGAAACGCGAACTGTTCCAATGCTGGCCGCTTTCCCAGCCGCTTCCCCAGTGGCAGGCGCCGTTGATATAGGATTCGGATTTTTCGACCGTGGACATTCCGGCTGCGGCACCGGCCTCGAGAATGTCGATTTCGCCGCAGGCTGCCCAGCTAACGCCATTGCCCACATCGGTACCCATCATCCAAAAAGCCGGCCACAGGCCCTTGTAGGTTTTTGGCAGTTTTATCGAGGCTTCGACCCGTCCGTAGGTGG
>JAGCZK010000026.1 GCA_017960065.1 Paludibacteraceae bacterium | reverse complement strand
GGCATAAACCCCTTCGCGCGGAATCAGTTTGCGCACGTCGCTGATGGCGATATTGGCGGTCGGGAACCCGATGGTACGGCCCACTTTGTGACCGGGAACCACGGTGCCTTCGATAAAGTACGTGTAGCCCAGCATGCGGGCGGCCGGGGCCACGCCCCCTTCTTCGAGGTTTTTGCGGATCAGCGACGAGCTGACACGGACACCGTCGGCCAGATAGGCACGGTCTTGCTCCACTTCGATATTAAATTCGGCACCGATCTGCTTGTAGTAGTCGAGGCCGTGTTCGCGGTCGCAGCCGAAATGGTGGTCGTGTCCGATGAGCAGATACACGGCATGAAGCTGTTCGGCGAGGAACTTACGCATAAACAGGCGCGAGCTGTTTTCGGACATCTCTTTGTCGAAGGGCAGTTCGATGCAATAATCGACCTCGCTGCCGGCCAACAGTTCGAGACGTTCGGGCGTAGTCGTCAAGAGTTTGGGAACATAATGTGCCTGCAAACCTTCGCGCGGATGGTTTGAAAACGTCACAATAACCGAAGGAACGTTGCGTTTGGCCGCTTCTTCCTTAAGACGCTTCAGCAAGCTCAGGTGACCCAGGTGGACACCGTCAAAGAAGCCAATGGTCACCGCAGCGGATGACTCCGTAAAGTCGGACCATTTCGTGATGATTTTCATGATTGTCTCAATTAAAATTTCACAAAGATACAAAAATCTTCACATACACGACCGCCAGCGGCCACTAAAATGCATCAGGGCGTTTTAATTTTTAAACGCCGGATTTTGGCAACTTGTAAAAAAATCGTACCTTTGCCACGCTTTCAGTACAAAGCGGGCCTATAGCTCAGTCGGTTAGAGCATCGGACTCATAACCCGCAGGTCCTTGGTTCAAGTCCAAGTGGGCCCACCTGAAAGGAAAACGCCACCCGAGCCGGTGGCGTTTTTTGTTGGCATTCGAGGTAAAAGAAAGGCACAAAAAAAATCCGAAACAAGGTTGTTTCGGATTTTTTGACGTTGCCTCACGAAGATTCGAACTTCGACAGGCAGAACCAAAATCTGTAGTGCTACCATTACACCATGAGGCAGTCCTGCTTTAACGCGGTGCAAAGATACGGAGATTTTCCGTACTGCAAAAATTTTTCGCAACTATTTTACCAAAATCAGCCAATAATTCTTCTTGCCACGTTGCACGATCAGGTATTTGTCATCGAGCAGCAAAGAGGCGTCGAACACCATCTCCAAATCGCTGACTTTCTCTTTGTTGACCATGAAGCCGCCGTTCTGAATCATCTTGCGCATCTCGCCTTTGGAGGGGAAGACGGGGGCCTGTTCGCCCGTGAGCAAATCCATCATCTTGCAGCCGAGCTGGTCGCGCGACACCTCAAACTTGGGCACCCCCTCGAAGACCGAAAGCAGCGTCGCTTCGTCGAGTTTGCGCAACGACTCGGAGGTGGCGTTGCCGAACAGGATATTGGAGGCCTCGACCGACTGTTCGTAATCGGCACGCGAGTGCACCATCACCGTCAGCTCTTCGGCCAACTTCTTCTGCAATTGGCGCAAATGCGGCGCTTCGGCATGGCGGGCCAGCAAATCGGCCACCTCTTCTTGCGTCAGGAAGGTGAAAATCTTGATATAGCGGGCGGCATCCTCATCGCTGACATTGAGCCAGAACTGATAGAACTTGTAGGGCGACGTGTAGCGGCGGTCGAGCCAGACATTGCCGCTCTCGGTTTTGCCGAATTTGGTGCCGTCGGCCTTGGTGATCAGCGGGCAGGTCAGCGCAAAGGCCTCGCCCCCGTTGGTACGGCGGATAAGCTCGGTACCCGTCGTGATGTTGCCCCATTGGTCGGAGCCGCCCAACTGCAGCCGGCAGTTTTTGTGTTCGAAGAGATACAAGAAGTCGTAGCCCTGCAAGAGCTGATAGGTGAACTCGGTGAACGACAAGCCGTCGCGGGCCTCGCCGTTGAGGCGTTTTTGCACCGAATCCTTGGCCATCATGTAGTTGACCGTGATGTGGTTGCCGATTTTACGGGCGAAGTCGAGGAAGGTGAAATCCTTCATCCAGTCGTAGTTGTTGACCAGTTCGGCATGGTTTGGGGCATCGCTGTCGAAGTCCAGGAACTTGGCCAACTGCTTGCGGATGCACTCTTGGTTGTGGCGGAGCATCTCCTCGTCGATGAGGACGCGTTCCTTGCTCTTGCCCGAAGGGTCG
>JAGCZK010000025.1 GCA_017960065.1 Paludibacteraceae bacterium | reverse complement strand
GGAGATTTTTAGCAAACAAAACAACAAGCGACGAGCTTTTTTGGTACTTTTTTCGCGGAGAAAAAAGTACGAATGAAATAATAAATTTGCATTAGCTCTCCTTTATATAGAAAAACGGTGCTGATGAATGCCATCATGAATGGCAAATACAAATCGGACGGAAAACCAAAAACCCTCTCCAAAGAAGAACTTGGAGAGGGTTTTGTTATAATGGGCTGAAACTTGTCAGAACTTCGACCAGTCGGTGTTGCGCATGTCGCCGGTTTCGGCAAACGTGCGGTGCATGCCGAAGCAGGCGGCCAGCGAGTGGGGCGTTTGTCCCTTGCCGCCGGTGAGCTTGAGGTAATCGCGCAACATCGGGCGGTAGCTCGGATCCACACAGTTTTCGATGATGAGCTCGGCGCGCTCGCGCGGATTCTTGCCGCGCAGGTCGGCCACGCCGTGTTCGGTGACCAACACCTTGACCGAGTGCTCGGAGTGGTCGATGTGCGACACCATCGGAACAATCGAGCTGATGGCGCCGCCCTTGGCGGTCGAGGGCGTGGTGTAAATCGAGATGTAGGCGTTGCGGGTGAAGTCGCCGCTGCCGCCCAGACCGTTCATCATCTTGGTGCCCAGCACATGCGTCGAGTTGATGTTGCCGTAGATGTCGGCTTCGAGGGCCGTGTTGATGGTGATGAGGCCCATGCGGCGCACCAGCTCGGGGTTGTTCGAGATTTCTTCGGGGCGAAGCACCAGTTTGTCGTGGAAGAAGTCCATGTTGTCATAGACCTCTTGCAGCACGGGGTCGGTCACCGTCAGCGAGCAGCCGCTGGCAAACTTGACGCGACCCTCCTTCATCAGGCCGATGACGCTGTCCTGGATGACCTCGGTGTACATTTCAAAAGCCGGAATTTCCTTGCTTTCGCCCAATTCGGCCATCACCGCGTTGGCGATGTTGCCTACGCCCGATTGGATGGGCAGGAACGAGGCCGGAATACGGCCGGCGCGCAATTCGCCGGTCAGAAACTCCACCACATGTTTGCCGATGCGCGACGTGATTTCGTCGGGCGTGGTAAACCCGCCCACTTCGTCCTTGCGGTTGGTGATGACTACGCCGGCGATTTTTTTCGGGTCGATTTTGAGAATCGGGCTGCCAGCACGGTCGCTGGGCTTGTAAATGGGAATCTCTTTGCGGTAGGGCGGGTCGGCCGGTTCGTAAATATCGTGGATGCCACGCAGCGATTTCGGGTGGCGCTCGTTGAGTTCAATAATCACTTTGTCGGCCAGACGGGCGATGGTGGGGGAGATGCCCACACCCGAAGTCAGCACGGCCTCGCCATCGTTGTTGATGTCGCAGACCTCGATGACCGCCCAGTTGGGTTTGGGCAAAAATCCGTAGCGCATGTCCTGCGCCAGCTCCGACAGGTGCATGTCGAAATACCGTGCTCCGTCGGGCGAGTTGAGCGAGTTGCGCAAATCCTTGTTGGATTGGTAGGGCGTGCGGAACGAAATGGCGTTGGCGCGGGCCAGGACGCCGTCGGTCGAATCGCCGGTGGAGGCGCCGGTATATACACCGACTTTGAACTCCTGTCCTTGGGCGTGAAACGCTTCGGCGCGGGCCGCCAGGGCCTTCGACACTTCTTTGGGGGCTCCGGCGGGAGTGAATCCGCTAAATCCCAAAATATCACCGTTTTGAATAAGATTGGCGGCTTCTTCTGCCGTCAGAATCGGAAATTGAAAACTATTGCTCATAATGTGTAACTTACAGCCGGATTTTATCCGCCGCAAAATTACACATTTTTTTGATTGTCCGAATCCGTGTGCTCTTCAATATTTCCGTTTAACAGGAAATTCTTTAAATCTTGCGGGCTGATGCCGGTCTGGATATTTCCGTTTTCGGCCACCGAAATTTTGCCGGTTTCTTCCGAGATCACCACTACCGAGGCATCGGTTTTTTCGGTGATGCCCAAGGCCGCACGGTGCCGCAGGCCAAACTGCTTGGGCAGATCCTGCGAGTGCGAAATGGGCAGAATGCAGCCGACCGCCTGGATCCGGTCGTGAACAATGATGAGCGCTCCGTCGTGCAGGGGCGTGTTCTTGAAAAAGATATTCTCCATGAGCCGGGCCTTGATGCGGGCGTCGATGTGTTCGCCGGTCTGGCAGTATTGCGTCAGGTCCGCCTCGTTTTGGATAACGATGAGGGCGCCGGTTTTGGTTTTGGAAAATGCGACGGCGGCGGCCACAATTTCCGAAGCGTGGCTGTCGAGGTGCCGGATGTTTTTCTGTGAGCGGAAGAGCCGTTGCAGCCGGCGGTAAATGCCATTCGACTGGCGCTGCCCTAAGCTGCGGGCAAAGTTGCGCAGCTCGTCTTGAAACAGCACGATGAGCAGGATGGCGCCGACACTGGTGATCTGGGTCAGGATGGCTCCGAGCATCTCCATTTCGAAAACGTTGGAAACCAAATAGTTGAGTATAATAAACGACAGTACGACGCTGAACACGTACATGCCCGAAGTCCCTCGGAGCAGCCGATAGGTCTGGTACATCAGCAACCCGACCAGCAAAACGTCAATCAGGTCTTTGAAACGGAAAGATTCTAATACTTCAAACATGGGCGTAGGTGTTGAGCAGTTCGTGGATTTTGATGGCTTCGACGGCCTCGCGCGTGTCGTGTACCCGCAGAATGTCGGCCCCCCGTTCGAGCAAAAAGGCGTGCAGGGCGGTGGTGGCGTTGAGCGCGGTTTCGGGAGTCAGCCCTAAAGCGCGGGTCAGCATCGACTTGCGCGATACACCTATTAATATAGGAAGGCCGATTTCTTGCACGGCCTTCAGGTTGGCGGCCAGTTCGTAGTTGCGTTCGAGCGTTTTGCCGAAGCCGAAGCCCGGGTCGAGCAGGATGTCGCAGACCCCGCGGCGGGCCAGGGCGTCGATGCGTTTCGAAAAATACATCATCATTTCATCAGTGGCGCCGCCTTCGGGATAAGTCAGTACATAGGCTTTTTGAAGGCTGGCGGCCGTGTCGTACATTTCTTCCGAGCCTCCGCTGATGTCGTTAATGATGGCAAAACGGTGCTTTTCGGCCAGGCCGCGCACCACTTCGGGGCGGAAGGTGTCGACCGACAGTACGGCGTCGCCGGCG
Organism: Paludibacteraceae bacterium; assembly: GCA_017960065.1. Classification (GTDB taxonomy): domain Bacteria; phylum Bacteroidota; class Bacteroidia; order Bacteroidales; family Paludibacteraceae; genus Enterocola. The sequence continues at coordinate 8,635 of JAGCZK010000025.1, read as the reverse complement.
GCGGCCGCCACTTCGTCCCAGCCTTCGAGCAGGCGGCGCAACTCTTCGTCGGCGCTTACGTCTTCGTGCCCGGGGCGGGTGGACATCGCTCCGACATCCACCATGCCCACCCCCTCCAATGGCGGAATGTGATGGCGCGAGGCGGCAAAGAACGAGTCGGGCGTCAGGTTGACGATCGCCATGACTTGGGGCTGCTGATAGCTCAGCAGGCGCTCGCCGTCGCGCAAACTCCATGTTTTTTTGTTCTCGGTATGCTCCATAAAAATCTCAGCGAAGGGGGCGTTTGGTTGTTTATAGTCCATGCAAAGTTAACGAAAATCCCTGTCTTTCTCTTTATAAACATTAAAAACTGAAAAAAAAAGGCGTTTTTTTTTAGTGTAAACAAAAAAAACCTTATCTTTGTAGTTGTCATTGTTGCGTAAGGGCACGGTTGAAGTGTTTCTTGTCGTCTTGTTGACAACTTTTTGAAAGAGAAAACATAATAGAAATAGAGTATAAGACCTTAGCATTAAAACTATGAAGATGCGTTTTATTCAGAATTTGGCGTTGGTCGCCATCGCAGCTGTAGCGTTAACCGCTTGTGGCAACAAAGGGACTTCCGGTACTACGGGTTGGAAGTACAACAGCGCCGAGTATGGCGGCTTTCAGGTAGTGGATAATTTTGAACAGCAGACACCTCCGGGCATGGTGATGATCGGTGGCGGTTCGTTTACGATGGGCCGTGTCGATGAAGATATCTTCGGAGAGTGGAACAACTATCCCCGCCGTGTGACCATCAGTACCTTCTACATGGACCAATACGAAATCGCCAATCGCGACTGGCGCGAATATACCTATTGGATGAGTTTGATGTTCGGAAAGGAAATCGCCGACAAGGTTCGCCCCGACTCTACGGTTTGGCGTGAGGAGCTGGCCTACAACGAGCCTTATCTGAACTACTACTTTACGCACGTTGCCTACGACATGTATCCGGTAGTGGGTGTTACCTGGGAGCAGGCTTCCGACTACTGCGTTTGGCGTACCGACCGTGTCAACGAGTTGATCCTGAAACAAAACGGTGTCATCGACTTCCCCGACTTCGCCGCCATTGCCAAGGACTCGACCAAAGGCAAAAACGACTCTATTTCGAAAAACATGGTATTCAGCACCGAAAAATATCTGACCGTGCCTGATTACAACCCCGACAAAGAAAAATCTTCGATCACCAACGAATTTGGCGAAACCCGCAAATCCAACATGTCCGACGGTCTGATGACGCCGGCTTACCGCCTGCCGACCGAGGCTGAATGGGAGTTTGCCGCATACGGCATCAGCTCGCAACCCGGTATGGAAAACTATGACAACCGCCGCATCTTCCCCTGGGACGGTACCCAAACCCGTAACCCGGAGAACAAGTCGCGTGGTAAAATCATGGCCAACTTCTCGCGTGGTCGTGGTGATATGATGGGTGTTGCCGGCGACCTCAACGATAACGCCAACATCACCGCTCCCGTAAACTCCTTCTGGCCCAACGACTTCGGTCTGTACAACATGGCCGGTAACGTCAACGAATGGGTATTGGACGTATATCGTTCGACCACGACCGACGAAGTTTCGGAGTACAACCCGTTCCGTGGTAACATCTACACCGCTCCGGTGAAAGACTCGACCGAAACCTTCAAAATCGACAGCCTCGGACGTTTGGTATTCGATGTTCCTGTGCCGCGCGACAGCCTGGCCCAATACGTAAAATACGATGTTCGTAACTGGAAGGACGGCGACGCACAAAGTAGCGTGAACAAAGACAAATGGAAAGAAATTGTCGATCCCGACATCGCCACCGACCGTCTGTACAACCCGGACACCGACGCCGAAGGTATGTTGGCCACCCATGTATCGAACACCACCCGCGTTTACAAAGGCGGTAGCTGGAAAGACCGTTCGTACTGGTTGAGCCCGGCCACCCGTCGTTACAAAGAACAATCCGAATGTGCCAACGACCTTGGTTTCCGTTGCGCCATGATTCGCGTTGGTTCTGACAAGGGTAACAATGCCAAGCAATAACAACGGTTGCTTTTCATAAGAAAATAAAAAGAAAGGGTAGTGCCTTGGTGCTATCCTTTCTTATTGTATATTGACCACAGAAAAAGATGAAGATTTTTACGGCGGTACTCCCCAACGGCATCCGTTTGCTGCATGTGCAGGAACGCGGTGAGGTGGCGTATTGCGGGGCGATGGTGAATGCGGGTACGCGCGATGAGTTGCCCGACGAGCATGGCTTGGCGCATTTGGCCGAGCACATGTTGTTTAAGGGAACCGCCAAACGCTCTTCGACCGATATTATCGACCGTCTCGAAGGGGTGGGGGGCGACCTCAACGCCTTTACCACCAAAGAGGACACGACCCTGTATGCGGTGTCGCTCAAAAAGCACCTCTGGCGGGCGTACGAATTGGTGGCCGACCTGGTCTTTCATTCGCTGTATGCCGACGACGAGCTCAACAAAGAGCGGATGGTGGTGATGGACGAGATCGACTCTTACCTCGACGATCCGTCCGACCTGATTATGGACGATTTTGAAGACCTGATCTTTTCGGGTTACGCCCTCGGCCGCAATATCCTCGGAACCAAACAGGCGCTCCGTGGCTACCGTTCGCGCCATTTGCGGGCGTTTGTGGACCGTTGTTACACTCCCGACCAGGTGGTCATCTTTTCGATGGGGGCGGTGTCGTTCGACCGCATTTATGCCATGGCCACCGCCTGCTTTGAGTCGGTGCCGGCCCGCCAGCGGGCCTACGAGCGCCAGCAGCCGCTCACCTACCTCAAGAATACCTGCGAAATGCGCAAGCGCACCTCGCAGATGCATTGCCAATTGGGCGGTCGGGCATACGCCAAAAGCCATCCCGACCGGACGGCCCTGCACCTGGCCAATTACCTGCTGGGCGGCCCGAACGCCTCGAGCCGCCTGAACATGTGTCTGCGCGAGCAGCGGGGCTTGGTGTATATGGTCGAGAGTTCGTACGTCGCTTACACCGACACGGGCCTTTGGAGTGTTTATTTTGGCGCTGACAAGCACGATCAGGACCAGATACTCGACCTGATCCGTCAGGAGGTTTGTCGCCTGCAGCACGAACCGTTGTCGCAGTTGAAGTTGCGCCGGCTGAAGGACCAGTTCTTGTCGCAGCTGGTGATTGCGGCCGAAAACCGCGAGTCGTGGCTGCTGTCGGCCGTGCGGCAGTATATGGTGTCGGGCAAAATCGAGTCGCAGCGCGAAATCGGCCAGCGCGTGCGTCAGGTCGAAGCCGAACAGTTGTGCGCAGTGGCCCGCGAAGTGATGGACCCCGACCGGTTAAGTTGTTTGATTTACCGCTAATGAACGAGTTTGAACGTCTTATGGATGCCTATGACCTGGCTCACAGCGAGCCGGAAACCCCCTTGTTGGCCGAGCTGAATCACGAGGCGAATATGCGCCTGCTGCATGGCCGTATGGTGTCGGGGCATCTGCAAGGGCGGCTGTTGAGCGCCATCTCGCACATGATCCGGCCCAAACGGATTCTGGAACTGGGCACATACGTCGGGTATTCCGCCCTGTGTCTGGCCGAGGGGCTGGCCGAAGGCGGCCGACTGGTCACCATCGACCGCGACGACGAAATCGAAGACATGGCCCGCGACTACATCGGCCGGAGCCCGTTGGCCGCCCGCATCGACTTTCGGGTGGGCGACGCCCTCAAACTGCTGCCCGCCATCGAGGGGCCGTTCGAGCTGGTCTTTATCGACGCCGACAAGCGCGAGTACCAGGCCTATTACGACTTGGTCTTCGACAAGGTGCCCTCCGGCGGCTTTATTCTGGCCGACAACACCCTTTGGGACGGCAAAGTGCTTGCTCCCCTCCAGCGGGGCGACCGCCAAACCGCCGCATTGCTCGCGTTCAACGATTTTGTGGCGGCCGACAGCCGTGTCGAAAAATTTATCCTCCCATTGCGCGATGGCATTACCATCATCCGCAAAAAATAGTATCTTTGCAAAAAATAACGAATGGAAACAACCAGACAACAAAAAATTTCGCGCCTGTTGCAAAAGGAGTTGAGCACCATCTTTTTGGGAGTGGCGCACAACTTCCAAGGCATTTTGATTTCGACCACCAAGGTCCATGTCAGTCCGGATTTGAGCGTTGCGCGGGTTTATCTCAGCATAGTCCCTTCCGAGCGAGGCGAAGAGATGCTCCAGCTGATCAACGAAAAATCGGTCAGCATACGCCATGATTTGGCCGGCCGCACCCGTTTTCAGCTGCGCACGGTTCCCGAACTGACGTTTTACATCGACGACTCGCTCGACTACATGGAGCACATTGACAACCTGCTGAAGTGAACTTCCCCTTTTACATAGCGCGTCGGTACCTGCTGGCCAAAAAGTCGGTCAGTGCGATCAATGTCATCTCGGCCATTTCGGTCTGCGGCGTGGCCGTGGGCACGATGGCGCTGGTGTGCGTGCTGTCGGTGTTCAACGGATTTCAGGGGCTGGTCGAAGACCTTTTCAGCAACTTCGACCCCGAAATCAAGATCACGGCCACCGAAAGCAAAGTGTTTGCGCCCGACTCCGTGCTCCCGCTGCTCGACGACGAGCGGGTGCTGCTGGTAAGCCGCGTTTTGGAGGAGAACGCCCTGCTGCAATTCGGCAAAAAACAGATGCCGGTGGTCATCAAGGGCGTGTCGGACGAATATGCGCAGGTGACCGACATCGAACAGATTCTGTACGACGGCGAATACAAGCTCAAAAACAACCAGATTCCGATGGCGGTAGGCGGCATCGGCCTGGTACACACTTTGGGCAGTGGTATGCACTATGTGCGCCCGCTCGAGTTCTATGCCCCCAAGCGTACCAAAAAGGTGAACATGCTGCGCCCCGAAAAATCGTTCAACCGCGAGGTGGCCTTTATGTCGGGGGTGTTTATGGTGAAGCAGGACAAATACGACAACAACCTGCTGATTGTGTCGCTCGATATGGCCGAGCGCCTGTTCGAATACGAAGGCAAAGTGTCCTCGCTCGAACTCAAGCTGCAGCCCGGCGAAGACATCAAGGCCTTCAAAAAGTCGTTGCGCACTAAACTCGGCCCCGGCTATGCCGTCAAAGACAGGTACGAGCAGCAAGAAGAGTTTTTCCGCATGATGGAAATCGAAAAATGGGTCACCTACCTCATATTGAGTTTTATTCTGCTCATTGCGGTGTTTAACATCATCGGGTCGCTGTCGATGCTGATTATCGACAAAAAGGACGATATCCGCTATTTGCAGTATCTGGGAGCCAGCCCCAAAAGCATCTTCCGGATTTTCCTGTACGAAGGGTGGATGATTTCGGTGATTGGTGCGGTGGCCGGTGTGGCCCTGGGCCTGTTGCTGTGTTGGTTGCAGGCCGAGTTCGGGCTGATACAGGTCAACTCCAGCGGTTCGTATATTGTGGATGCCTATCCGGTGAAAGTGCAGATTGCGGATATTTTAATTATCTTTGTAACGGTAATTCTTTTGGGCTTCTTGTCGGCGCTTTATCCGGCGCGGCAGGTGGCCAATGTCGAATGATATGAAACGGCTGGTTTGGATATTGCTGATGGCGCTGACGGCCTTATGGTTGTCGGCCGAGACCGACTACATGCTCTACGAGGCGGTTTATGCCAACTGTGTTGACGACGAGCCGTCCGACATCTACGGCGGCACCTATCAGCCGTATCCTCCCGGCATGAACGACGCCAAATTCCCTGGCGGCGATGTCGAACTGTCGCTCTATGTTTACCAAAACACCCAAATGCCCGAAGTGTTCAGTGGCGAGACGGATGTGGACGGCAAGCCCCTGTTGCTGACCGGCGAGGTCAAGGTGCAGGTGGTAATCGACCGTTGCGGCCACAGTTGCTGTTACGAGATCTTGCAGTCGCTGTCGGAAGAGCAGGACAGCGCCGCCATTGCAGTGGTGAAAATGCTCCCCACCTTCAAGCCGGCTTCGCTCGACGGCTATCGCATCAAGTCGGCCTATATCATACCGGTCAAATTCAACAAGCGCCGTCAGGAAGCCAAAGAGCCCGAACCCGACTACAATTACGACGACTATAACTACGGCTGGTGATGATTGAGATTGGCAACACCCTTGTTTCGCTCGATTTGCTGGCCGAACGCTTTGTTTGCGACATTGCCCGTTGCAAAGGGATTTGTTGCGAAGAAGGCGATAGCGGTGCCCCGCTCGAGTTGGACGAACTCGAACCCATCGAAGCGGTTTTGCCGAAGCTCTTGCCCATGCTTTCGGCCCAGGCGCGCGAGGTGATCGAACGCCAGGGCATTGCCTATACCGACGAAGAGGGCGATTTGGTGACCTCGATTGTGGGCAACCGCGAATGTGTGTTCGCTTACCGCGACGACCAGGGCGTTTGGCAGTGTGCCATCGAAAAGGCCTACGAGCAGGGCCTGACGCCCTTCCGGAAACCGGTGTCGTGTCATTTGTATCCGGTGCGCCTGCGCAAACGCAAAAACTTTTTGGCGGTGGAGTATCACCGGTGGGAGGTCTGCTCCGACGCCTGCCGTTTGGGCGCGCAGCTCAAAGTGCCGGTCTATAAGTTCTTGAAGGACCCGCTCATCCGCCGCTTTGGCCAGGAGTGGTACCAAGAGCTGGAGAAGGCTGCTACGGCCTTCTACGACTCGGAATATTACAAGAAATTATTTGGAAACAAGTAAGATTCGCTGTATCTTTGCAGCGCTTTTGCGAAAATAGCTCAGTTGGTAGAGCACAACCTTGCCAAGGTTGGGGTCGCGGGTTCGAGTCCCGTTTTTCGCTCAAATTTTGGAGTTGTTCCAAATCCCGGGCCTGAGTGGTGAAATGGTAGACACGAAGGACTTAAAATCCTTTGGACAGCAATGTCCGTGCGGGTTCAATTCCCGCCTCAGGTACAAAATATCCAGCCGACAAGGCTGGTTTTTTTGTGCCTAATGTCTCTAAAGACATTCCCGCCTCAGGTACAAAAATATCCAGCCGACAAGGCTGGTTTTTTTGTACCTAATGTCAAAAAGACATTCCCGCCTCAGGTACAAAAAAAGGAGTCTTAAAATAAGACTCCTTTTTGTTTTTTTAGAAGATTGATTACTTCTTTTTCAATTCGAACGAATAACCACCTTCTTCGCCATCGCTGTAAGTAGCTTTTTTGCCATCGGCAGAGATGGTGATAACGAAACTACCAAATTCGTCGGTGCAGGTCATGGTTTTGTCGCCAGAGACATTGCTTTCCAATACATAAGTACCGGCCGAGAACATTTCGGTGTCATCTTTTTTGGTTTCAGCGTAGAAAATTTCGTAGGTTTTTTCGTTCTCGTTGATAACCAAGGTGATGATTTCGTCGTCGCTGTCTTTACCAGTGAAGGTAAGGGTACCTTCCGGTTCTTCGTTAGAGCAAGAAGTGAACGATACGGCAGCAGCCAATACCATCAAAGCGCTAAGGATAAATTTTTTCATAATGCTAAAAAATTAATAAGTGAATGTTTTATGGATTATTTCAGTTTACTTCTCTTCGAAGCGGCTTTTTCAGCGGCAGCCTCTTCTTGAGCGGCAGCTTTTCTGTCTTTCAACGAGTTCATCGTTTTCGTTTCGGCAGCTTCAGCGGCTTCAACTACTTCTTCTTTAGCGGCTTCAGCGGTTTCAACAACAGCTTCTTCTACCGTTTGAGCAGCTTCTTTTACAGCTTGTTTGGTCGAAGCGGCAGCTTTCTTGGTGCATTCTTTCACTTCTTCTGCAGTTTCTTCGACAGCTTCGTCGATGGCAGCAACTTCTTCTTCTGCTACGGCAGCAACGCTGTCAGCTACAACTTCAACTTCTTCTGCCGATTCCTCGGTAGCTTTGCTCGAGCAAGCAACCATCATTGCGCTCGCAGCGGCCAACATGGCCCAAAAACCTAATTTTCTCATTGTTTAATAATTTAAATGTGTAAAGTTTATGGGACAAAGATACACAAATTTTGAATATTGTGTACTTTTTTAAGTTTTTTCGTGCACAGGTGCGGTTATTTTTATGTCGGAAAGCCGCATTTTGAGCAATTATTGTTACTTTTGATGAAATTTTCATTCCAAGACAAACCCAATGAGTACCTTTCCGTTTGAATTAATGGCGCTTCCTTACGCCGAGACGGCGTTGGAGCCGGCAATCAGTCGTCAGACCATCGCCTTTCATCATGGCAAACATCTGCAAACCTACGTCAATAACCTCAATGCCCTGTTGCCCGGCAGTCCGTTGGAAGGGGCTTCGCTGACCGAGATCGTCTTGAGGTCGGAAGGCGCGCTGCGGAACAATGCGGGGCAGATTCTGAATCATGAGCTGTATTTTGGCCAATTCCGTGCGCCGGTTGCCGGAAATGGTCCGCAAGGAGCCCTGGCTGCGGCCATTGACCGCGACTTCGGGTCGTTCGCCGCTTTTCAGGAGCAGTTTCAGAAGGCGGGGGCCACGCTATTCGGCTCCGGATGGGTATGGCTTTCGGCCGATGCCCAGGGGCGCCTGCAAATCACTCAGGAACCGAACGCCGCCAATCCTGTGCAGCGTGGATTGACACCGCTTTTGACCTTCGACGTGTGGGAGCATGCCTACTACTTGGATTACCAAAGCCGTCGGGCCGACCACCTTGCCGCCTTGTGGAGC
>JAGCZK010000004.1 GCA_017960065.1 Paludibacteraceae bacterium | reverse complement strand
CAGCACCTCCTACCTCACCGACCACGACGGCAACGTGTCGCAGTTCGTCTGCTACACCCCCTACGGCGAAACCCTGGTTGACGAGCATTTGACCGGTGTCGATTCTACTTTACATAATGGAACTTATAGGACAAGATACCTCTTCAACGGCAAAGAGCTTGATAATGAGACGAATCTGTATTACTACGGCGCACGGTACTTTGAACCGAAGGAAATTTTGTGGTACGGATGCGACCCCTTGAGAGAAAAATACCCCTTTACGTCTTCGTACGTTTACTGCAATGGTAATCCGGTGAAATTTGTGGATCCGGATGGGAGAGTTGTCATGATTTGCAAAGTTTCTGCATCGGTTGGAGTTGGGCTTGGTTATGGATTATCAGGGAGAATTGAGTCTGGTATCGTATTCGATAAGTATGGAACTACTACATATACTTCTTTCACCGGAAATCATTTTAACAATCAAAATCTTGAGGAAGGAAGCCGAACTCCCCGGATTTTTGGAGGATTATATGCAGGTGCAAGTATTGGCGTTGAAACGAACTGGAAATGTAAATCATATAGTGAGTATGCTAACTCTTTCTCTTGCACAGTCCCTGTGTGTGTAGCCTCTCTTACGATTGGAGAGGGTGGATTTGGTATATCTTTAGGCGCTGGATTCGGAATAGCTATTGAAACGTCTCCGACTTCGTATACTTATTCCTTGTCAATGACGACTGAGGAGTTTGGTTTTTGTTGTTATTCTGCGAATCGCAATAGTGTTGAAAAAAGCTTAACGTTTTCATATTTTGTGTCATACGACATGTCAAATGATGTGATACAGGACAAAGATCTTCGGACTATTGGTTATAAGGGAGTAGCCTGCATTATGGATAACAATGGAAACATAACTTCACGCTATGACGTAACTTGTGGTGTTGATGCATCTGGTAACCCCAATCAACAATGGGAAACTTTAAACTATACCCAAAACAAAGATAATGGCCAACAATAATTTTATTTTCAGAAAAAGGAACAAGAGCCTGCTTTTATGGTGCTTGGTACTATATGTCGCCCTATTCGGTATAATTGCAACCACGATGATTTTCATCGTCATCGTAGCGGTCGTCAACAAGACAACCAGTCCTCTCTCTTTAATAGCGGTGCCGTTCCTGATGTTTGCGGCTTTGCTGGCGGTGGATTTGGTTTTATGGCAACTCGTTGGAAAGGATGTTGTGAGCCTGCAAGACGACTGTATTTCTCTACATCAAAACGGACGCCTGTTCAGAAAACGATACCAGATCCCCATTGACAAGGTGTCGTTGGTCTCCAACGAATACGGTCAGGGAGATTGGTTGCTAAAAATTTGGTTCCCCTCCTCCCAAGGACCCGTTCGTGTGAAAGGCCTTAACGAGACAATTTGTTTTGGCAGAGGAGCCGATTCGGTTGAATGCGAATCGTTTATTCAGGAGTTTTCGAGAAAATATCCGCATATTCCAGTTGTCGTGCCCACACAAAAACACCGGCTTACGTTTAACGAAGGATTGTTTGTCGTTTGGGCAATACTTGCGGTGACGGTCTTTATTCCCGCCTGGTGGGTAGTCCCTGCATGGCAACAGCATAACCGGAAACAAGAACAGGAAAGAGACTCCGTACAATTGGCATGGATTAAGCAAAATTACCCTAAAAAGTATTGCTACTCAACGGAATATGGCGTAGCGTTCAGACGAATAGGTGGCGCCCTGGGGGTCAAGGATTCGTTGTACGAAAGGGAATACCTGCAACAATGCCATATCGAAGATTCTGCCGCTTTCTTTAGTGACGGGCCCCATACTCGCCCCTATATATTGCCGAAAGAAGTCCTATATGATTTAACAGGGTTCGCCGGTGTCGTTTATGTGGTAAGGACAAGAGGCGAACTGTCGTTGGTGTATGCAAATGTCCGTTTGTATGAACCGTTCTGGGTACCGAACATGTATTTACATGCCGACAGACCGGATTGTCCAAGATCCAAATATGTTTCGGACAGTGATCCCTGGCGGAGTTTGGAAATCAAACAATGGGAGGAATAAACGCTCTTGGATCCTGTCGTCGCAACGCTCGTGTTCTTATCTTATGCCGCTACCACTTGTACCCCACGGTTAGCTTCGCCCAGGCGCCCGGCTGCAACACCCCCCCGTAGTCGTAATACCGGAAGTGTGTGATGTTCGTGCACGAAAGGGACACCTTCAAACGGTCGTTTTTCCAATAGACACTGCCGTCGAGCAGCCATACGGGCCGATAGGCCTGCACCACCCCCTCGGCATCGTTGTACTCGCCTTCGCGCTTCTTGTACGACAGCTGCCACACTGCTCCGGTTTCCCAACGCTCCCAAAGCGAAAAGCCGGTCGTTTTCCGCCAAAAAGTGTGGACGACTCCCAGCACCGCCTTGTGCGACAGGTAATCGAGGTAGCGACTGCCGCTGCCGGCCAAATCAAGATCGAGGTACGCATAAGCGTAACTCAAGGAAAGCCTGACATAATCGTCCATGCAAGAGCATACGGCCGACATCTCCACTCCCGTCGCATCGACGCGCTCGTGGTTGGCCGCGTGGAACGGACGGCGCGTGTCGGAGGGCACATACACCCAATCGATGATGTTGCGTCCCCAGCGGTAGTAACCGTCGAGCGACAGCGACAACCGCAAATCGTCGTCCCCCACGTTATACTTTGTTCCTACCGAAAGCAACCAAGCCGTTTCGGGCTGCAAACCGGGGTTGCCCAACTGGTTGCCGGCGTCGTAATACAAGTCGGTGAACACCGGCAGACGCAGCGTGCGGTTGACACGGAGATAGACCGACGACTGGTCGGCATATCCATATCGGTAGCTGAAATCGGCACCACCCGACAGGTGGTGGCCCGTCGCGGCGTTGTAATTGCCCGAAACGCCCAGCGAAGCCGAGAACCCGTAGTAATTGAGGCTTTGTTCGACAAAATAATTGACATGGAAACGGTTGGCTCCCTTGACCAGCCGCAACACCCGAAGGTCTTTCAAATCAAAACCCTCGACATTGGGCACCTGGCCATCAGGACGGATGGTGTCGCCCAGATTGGTCGAAGACAGGTTTTCGTTGCGCAACTCGAGCCCCCACGAGGTTTTGCCCAGGTGCCAGTCGTAGTGGACCTTGGCCGAAAGAGCGGCCGTCTGCAGAAAATGAAAGTTGCCGTAGAGCCGCTGGCCACGGTGCCATTCGTAGCGGTCGTAATTGGCGCGGTACGAGGCCTGGGTCTCCAAGCACCACCGATTTATGTAATAACGGTGCCGCACACTGCCGAAAACGGTACGGGTGGCGTCGAACTGGTCTTGGCTGCCGAAGCCGTAAAACATGCCGGCGCCGGCATCCTTGTATTGGGCGCCGACCTGCATCTCCAACCCGCGCCAGGAAGCGAACACATAGGCGTCCGCCTTCTGTAAATCGGTGTTTTTCAGGGCAATTTGCTCCTTGGAAAGCGGATCCGGGGCAAGGTATGTGCCATCATACTCCATACCCGAACGGTAGCCGTCCGCCCGGCAATACTCCATTCCGGCGCGGACCAACCAGTCGCCGCGCGCCCAGTCGGCCGCCACCGATGGATTGACCAAGCCGTACATGCCGCCCGTCAAACGGGTGCAGACCCGGGTGGTGTCCACGAGATAGTCGGGGCGGGTGACGATGTTGACCGCACCCGAAAAGGCATTGAGGCCAAATTGCGAAGGCGCGGCGCCTTGCAACACTTCGATACGTTGGACAAGTTCTGTGGAAATGGGAAGATTGAGGGCGTAATGCCCGGTTTGCGCGTCGTTGAGGTTGACGCCGTTGACCATGACCGAAACTTGGTCGAAACTGCCGCCGCGCATGGAGAGGTCGGCTTGTGCGCCGTTGGCTCCGCGGGTACGGATATCGACTCCGGGCAGGTAGGCCAGCACGTCGGCGACTGTCTGAACAGGCAATTGCTGCAACCGCTTGCCCGACACTTGGGTCATCAGGCGGTAGGTTTGAAACTGGAAGTCGGGGCGTTGGGCCTGCACCCGCACTTCCTGGAGCTCCACCTCGTGTTCGTCTTCGTCTGGGATCGAATCCGAATCGGCGGGCTCGGTCGCATACGCGGTAGCTGCACCCCACATCAGGGAAACCACCGCCATCTTGCGGCCCGACTTGAGCAGTTCGAGGTCGGCAATACGTGCCGACACCCGGCCGATATTCACTTCGCGGTGAAGCGAAAGGAATGCGGCATCGGACCGGCGCGAAAAGCGACGGAACCGGAAAGCCTTCGGTGCAAATCGTTTGAAGTTCATAAAAAGGAATAAGGATAAGAATTTACAAATCTACGGGAGCGATGGCCGAGGTGCGCGGCAATACCGTGAATGCCGGCAACTGCGCAGCCTCCACCCCTTGGCGCTCGTACTCGGCGAGCACCTTCTCCATCACCAAATCGGGCAAGTTGTTCTCCTTACTCAAATGGCAGAAGAAAACCCGTTTCCAATGAGCCAAATGCTGGTTTTCGGCCAAGAAAGCCGCCGCCACATGATTGGCCAGGTGCCCGGTATCCGACAAAATGCGCTGTTTCAAAAACAAGGGGTACGGACCTTCGAGCAAACGCTCTTCGTCGTAATTGGTCTCGAGCACCAGGTTGTCGGATTTCAGCAAAAACTCCGTCACCTCGGGCGTGATACACCCCACATCGGTGGCAATGGTCAGCGAACTGCCGTCAGACGCAACAATGCGGTACCCGACACAATCCGACGAATCGTGGCAGACCGGGAACGACACCACACTCAAGTCGCCGATGCGCACCTCCTGCCCCACTGGCATCTCGCGACGCGACTGGTGCAGTTTTTCGGTGACTTTGTAGCAGCGGTTCACCCCATCGAGCACTTCGGGAGTCGAATATACGGGGATATGGCACACTTCGCCCAAAACGCCTACCGACGCAATGTGGTCGAAATGGTCGTGCGTGACGAACACCGCGAAGATACGCGAGATATCTACACCAATGTTTTTAAGTTGTTTTTTGATGGTTTTGACGCTGATTCCAGCATCGATCAGAATACCGCAAGTTTCGGTACCTATATAATAACAATTGCCACTACTTCCACTGGCAAAGCTACAAAATTTCATACGATGTTTTTTAGTGCACAGGAGGAGACTCGAACTCCCACGGCCTTGCGGCCACTACCCCCTCAAAGTAGCGTGTATACCAATTTCACCACCTGTGCCTCCTCTCCAAAAAGAGGTGCCCAAAACAGGACTCGAACCTGCACGGCCTTGCGGTCACTAGTCCCTGAAACTAGCGCGTCTACCAATTCCGCCATTTGGGCATTAAAAGAGCGAAACCCAAAGGATTCCGCTCCGTTGAGCGAAAAACGGGACTCGAACCCGCGACCCCAACCTTGGCAAGGTTGTGCTCTACCAACTGAGCTATTTTCGCATTTCTATTAGCAATCCTCTTAATTGCGGTGCAAAGATAAGGTGTTTTTTTGAATCATGCAAACACTTTTCGATTTTTTTTCAAGATAATCGCATTTTATAATCTTCGTAACCGAATTTTCGGCAAATTTCGAGGCTTCCGTCGGCATGAGCGATGGCAATTGACGGATGAGTCACCCCGTTGAACAGGGTGGTTTTGACCATTGTATAGTGAATCATATCCTCAAACACGATCCGGTCGCCCACCTGCAAGGGCTGTTGAAACGACCAGTCGCCGTAATAGTCGCCCGACAGGCAGCTGTTACCCCCCATCCGATAGACATACGGGCCGTCGGCCCCCTCCCTGGCTCCCACGATGGCCGGCTGATACGGCATTTCGAGGCAATCGGGCATGTGGCAGGCAAACGACACGTTGAGCATCGCCGTGCGAATGCCCTGATTCTCCACCACATCCTCTACCGTCGCCACCAACACCCCGGTACGCCAGGCAAAGGCACTCCCCGGCTCCAGAATCACCTGCAGGTGCGGATGACGGCTTTTGAAGGCCTGAATGGCGCGCACGAGCCGCTGAACGTCGTAGCCGGCACGGGTCATCAGATGACCGCCGCCAAAATTGATCCAAGAAATTTGTGTCAGGTAGCGGGCAAATTTGGTTTCGACCGCCTGAATCAGCTGCTCGGTGTCGGCAGCCGAAGACTCGCAGAGACAATGGATATGCAGCCCACTAACCCCTTCGGGCAGCTGCTGGGGCAAATCCTGACAAAGGATGCCCAAGCGCGAACCGGGCACGCACGGATTGTACAAATCGGTTTCGACCACCGAAAACTCGGGGTTCACCCGCAGGCCAACCTGCACCTTCTGGGCAAGAGCCTTGTGAGCAAAGCGCTCGTACTGCGACAGCGAGTTGAACGTGATGTGCGAACTGCAGTCGAGGATTTCGTCAATTTCTTCGGGTGTATAGACCGGCGCGTAGGTATGCGCCTTCGAGCCCATCTCCTCAAAGGCCAGACGGGCCTCGCTGAGCGAACTGGCCGTAGTGCACGGAATGTATTCACGCACAATCGGAAAGGCCTTCCACAAGGCAAACGCCTTGAACGCCATGATGATTTCGGCACCGCTGCGGTCGGCCACCTCGCGAATGAGACGCAGATTGGCCCGCAGCAGTTGCTCGTCCATCACATAGCACGGCGAAGGCACATTCGTGTAGTCCATGGGGCTTAGAGTTCCAAATCTCCGTTGACGATTTCGTGCCAGGGCAGCCCGCTTTCGGCCACTTTCTGCATAAAGGGATCGGGATCAAACTCCTCGACGTTGAACACGCCGGCACCGCTCCACTTGCCCGTCATGAACATGTAGGCACCCGTCATGGCCGGCACGCCGGTGGTATAGCTGACGCCCTGCATGCCGGTTTCCTTGTAGGCGGCTTCGTGGCTGCAGTTGTTGTAGATGTAGTAGGTCTTTTCCTTGCCGGCTTTTTTGCCACGGATACGGCAACCGATCGAGGTCCAACCCGAATAGTTCTCACCCAGGTCCTGCGGATTGGGCAGCACCGCTTTGAGGAATTGGAGCGGCACGATTTTCACGCCGTTGTACTCCACTTCGTCGATACGGGCCATGCCGATGTTTTGAATCACACGCAGGTGAGTCAGGTATTCCTGACCGAAGGTCATCCAGAAACGGGCACGCTTGATGGTCGGAAAATTCTTCACCAGCGACTCCAACTCCTCGTGATAGAGCAGGTACGATTCTTTCGGACCGATTTCGGGATAATTGAGCGCCTTGTGATGCTCGAGCGGCCCGGTGGTCACCCATTGGCCGTTTTCGTAATAACGGCCGTTTTGCGTAATCTCACGGATATTGATTTCGGGATTGAAATTGGTGGCAAAGGCATGGTGATGATCGCCGGCATTGCAATCGACAATATCGAGGTATTCGATTTCGTCGAAATGGTGTTTGGCGGCGTAAGCGGTATATACACCGGTTTGGCCCGGGTCAAAGCCGCAACCGAGGATGGCGGTCAGGCCGGCCTTTTTGAAACGGTCGTGATAGGCCCACTGCCACGAATACTCAAAATGGGCTTCGTCCTTGGGCTCGTAGTTGGCGGTGTCGAGGTAGTTGCATCCGGCCTCCAGGCAGGCATCCATAATCGTCAGGTCTTGATACGGCAAGGCGACATTGATGACCAGTTTGGGCTGATACTTTTTGAAAAGCGCCACCAACTCCGGCACATTGTCGGCATCGACCTGCGCCGTTTTAATATCGACGTTGTAGCGTTTTTTGATGTCGGCGGCTATAGCATCGCACTTGCTTTTGGTGCGGCTGGCCAGCACAATTTCGGTGAACACATCGGCGTTTTGCGCCACTTTATGAACAACAACGGTGCCGACTCCGCCGGCACCGATGATCAAGACTTTTCCCATCTTTTGTATATTTCTGTCTAATTATTAATAATCAAACGTTTACGAGAAGAGCGGGACGATTATTCGTCGTCCCATTCTTTTTGTTGCTTGGTAGGAATGCTGAACGAAAGCATCACCTCGTGGCTGGTCCACGAAATGTTGTTGAGCTTGCCCAAGTTCAAGTCGCAGGCATAACCCACACGCAACCAGTTCCATTCCACGCCAAACATGGCATAAGTGGTCGTTTCGGTACGATAACCGAGACCTACCCAGAAATACTTGCCGATAAAGCCGGTCAAGCTGGCATCCACCACATGGGCACCGCTGGCCGTCAGCGTATTCTTCATTTCTTCGGAGCTGCTCGTTTTGGGCAGGTTACCCGTGTAATAGTACATCACAGCAGGCGACAACTTGAATTTTTCGCCGCAGGGGATGTATCCACGCAAATACGCATAGTAGTTGGGCAGGTAGTTCAAGGTCGTCGGATCCTTGATGAAATAGCCCGGAATGTGCGTTACCGAAACACCGGCCAGGAAATACTTGTTGGAGTATTCGATACCGAAGTTGGCATCGAAGTAATGGCCTTGTTCGATTTCTTCTCCCCAGCCCAAATCCGAGCGCTCGGAATCGTCTTCCAAAACATGGCGGGTCGGGTCGAACAGTTTGTTGGCATAGCCCAAGCCCAAACCGAACGAGAACAAGTTGCCCTTACCGAAATTCAGGTGATAGGCGTAGCTCACCGTCGCCTTCATCTGCGTATAGGCCACACCCGAATTATCGTACGAAAACGAAAAGCCCAGGCCGGACTTGGCTTTCTCGAAATAGGTGTGTACGTTGAGCAAGGTGGTGAACGGAGCACCCTCGCCCGTCATGCCCGCATATTGGAAACGGTTGAGCGAAAAGATGTTCACATTTGCGTTATTACCGGTACCTGCAGGGTTGATCGCCACACGCGAGTACAATTGTTCTGCAAGCGAAAAGTCATTTTGAGCCTGTACGCTACCGGCCACCAGGACCAAGGCAAGCACGGCTACGAAATAGCTGGTTATCTTTTTCATTTGTCATCCTCCATAATAATTCGAACTTCCACACGACGGTTTTGTGCGTGTTCTTCTTCTGTTTCCGCATTGGGTACTTGCAAACGGCGTTCGCCGTAGCCTTTCGAAACCAAGATGTCGGGCGAGAATCCCTTCTTGATCAGCAAATCACGAATCGTGTCGGCACGACGTTGCGACAGTTTGTCGTTGTATTCGTCCGAACCACGGCTGTCGGTATAACCGCTGATTTCAAACTTGGCGTCGGGGAACTGCACCATTTGTTTGCACAAGCTGTCGAGCTCGGCATCGAAACGGGCATCGAGGATATCTTTGTCGAAGTCGAAGAGGAAGAACACCCAGTAGAACTGACGTTTCTTTTCTTCGTAGGTGGGTTCGGGTTCGGGCTCGGGCGGAATGGCACGGTGCAGGTAGAGCTGACGTTTGCCGCCACGCGTCGAAACCTGTACGGGGCGCCCCTGGCAGATTTGCAGGTTGTAGTCGTAACCCGAGCTTTCGTACGGCTTGTCCAAACGGCGCGGCTCGGACCATCCGTTGGCCGAGGTTTCGCTGCGATAGATGGACACCAGACCTTTGCGGGCACTCGAGATATAAATGGTCGAATCGCCATCGAACGACACCCAGTCGTCGTCCATGATACTGTTGAGCAGGCTGTCGTTGACCGGATAGCTCCAAACGCGCTCGGCCTCATTCTCCATTTCGACATAGAAGATGTCGCGGCCGCCCTTGGTTCCTTCCATGGTCGAAGAGAAATACACGCGGTTGCCATCGGGCGACATCACCGGATTGTAGAAGTTGCCGATAACCTCATCTTCGAAGGTCCAGCCGGCCGATTCCACAAAGTTTTCTTTGGCACGTTGTTTTACAGTACCGCGGATACGCATACGCACGCCCGGTTGCCATACTCCGTTGGCATCGGGTTTGCTTTCGTACAGATAGTCTTTGCGATACTCTTTATAACGGTCGGTGTAATACAGACGGTTACGCTTGGCATCGTATGCCACCAGTCCGGTCGGGGTGATTTTGGCAAAATCCGGACATACCTTCGGTTGCAAATCAACGTCGGCGGTGTCGATGCTCGTCTGATACACCTTACCATCGCTGATAAACACATAAGTTCCCGACTTGTAGGGTGACAACGCATAGCTTTCGTCATCCTTACACGATTCGGTTTTCTTGAATTCATAACCTTCGCTGTATTTGGGGTCAATGTTGGCAAACACATTCACGGCGAAAGTCATCAATAACAAGAACGATAGACTTTTTTTCATAATAGGATGCAGGTAATTGGGTTTTTAGATTTATTTGGTTTCTTAGTAACAAATTCTTAATCAGCGCATACTCACTGCATGCGAGCGCAAATGTAGCACTATTTTTTTAGAATTATACAATTTTTATATAATTTTTTATTTTCACAAAATTTCAGCAAAGCCCGAAAAAACGCTGGACATCCGCATCAGGACCGCTTACTTTTTCGTTCGCAGATACTCGCGAGTAAAGACCTGTTTGGTGGTCTCAGCGAAATCGCTTTTCATAATCCAGTCGTAATAGCCGCGGTCTTTTTCGAACACCTCGGTCAACGGACGGCCCTTGTACTTGCCGAAGTTGACCACGATGTTGCGATTGTCGTCGTATATCAGACGCCCCACCAAGTCGGCGTTGCGGTTGAAATTCGAGAACTTGACCAACGAATCCACGTCGTTTTTGAGCTGGGAATGACGGTCGAGCTGGGCTTTGAGCACGTCGAAGGTGGCGCGGGTGTCGGCGTTGGCCGAATGGGCGCCGTCAAAATCGTGACCGTAATAATCGCGGTAAGCGGCCGCCAGCGTGCGCGGATACATCTTGTAATAGATGGTTTGCACATCGATCATCTTGGCCGACGACAAATCGATATCCACCGACAGCTGGCCTGCATTTCTGGCACGGCAGAAGGCTTCGCCCAGCATCGGCAAATCGAACTTGGACGAGTTGTAGCCACACAAGTCGGCCCCTTGAAACACCTTGGCGATTTCGTTGGCCTTTTCGCCAAAAGTGGGAGCGTCTTTGACATCCTCGTCGGTAATGTGGTGCACCGCCGTCGAGGCTGCGGGGATGGGAACGGTCACTTCCTTGCCGTCTTGCCAGCAGGTAGGTCGGAAACGGTAGGTCTTCTCTTCTTCGCGTCCACCCGGATACACCTTAATATAAGAAAGTTCCAGTATCTGGTCGTGGATAATGTCCAGACCGGTGGATTCCAAATCAAAGAAAATCAGCGGATTGTTCAGATTCAAGTCCATATTCGGGCAATTAAAGCATCATCGGCATCAGCAACATCAACACGTCGGAACCCTCGCTCGGAGTCGCCGGCACGAAAATGCCCGGGCGCTGTTTGTCGGTCAGGTTCATCACCACTTCGTCGGAATCCAAGGCATTGAGGATATTGTCGAAGGTGGCGGCTTTGAAACCGATTTCCATGGATTCGCCTTCGTACTGGCAGGGCAAGTGCTCTTCGCCCTGAACGGAGAAATTGATATCCTGGCCGAAAATCACCAGTTGTCCGTTGGAAATCGACATCTTAATCAGGCTGCTGGCCTGGTCGGTGCAGACCATCACGCGGCGCAGGGCGGCAATCAGCGACTTGCGGTCCACCACTACCGACACGGGCAGGGGCAATGCCGGAATCACTTTTTCGTAGGGAGGATATTTGCCTTCGACCTGACGGCACTTGAGCAGGTAGAGCGACGTTTTGCAAGTGATGTACTTGGAGTCGAAACCGATTTCCATCACATCGTCGGCAGCGGCGAACAACGACTTGGCAATCATCACCGGCTTGAGCGGGAAGGCAAATCCGCGATGTTCGGAACTCTGAATCGACGGAATCTTGTAGCGCGACAGTTTGTGCGAGTCGGTGGCCACCAGCGTCAGCCCTTCGGGGAGCATGTCGAAATACACCGAACCCATGATCGGGCGCAATTCGTCGTTGGCGGCGGCAAATGCCGTTTGCGCGATACCGTCCATCATGATTTTGCCGGGCACGCTAAACGTAGTGACATCCTCCTGAAGCGGGCTGTATTCGGGATATTCGCTGGCCGGCTGGCCGACAAAGCTCGAGTGGCCGCTTTCGGTTTTGATGGTGATGGCCAGGGTCTTTTCGTCGATATCGAACGACAAGGCCTGGTCGCCGTAGGCATGCACGATTTCCATCAGTTTCTTGCCGACAACAGCGACACGGCCGTCGGCGCCCTCATTGTTGACTTCGAGTTCCGAAATCAAGACCGAATCACCGTCAGAAACGGTGATTTTCAGGATATTCCCCGACAAATCGAACAAAAAACAGTCAAAAATCGGCGTCGTAGGTTTTGACGGCAACAATTTGGACAGGACTTGCAAACGTTCGCGCAAGGCTGTGGCGGATACATTAAATTTCATATTCGTGATTTATTTTGTTTTGTTTTTGATTTCTAACGGTTGTCGCGGCTTTCTTGCGACATGCAAATATAAAGGAAAAACCTGCTTAGCGCGTCATCGACCGTATTTATTTTTTCTAACTAACTGATAACCAAGTAAAAAAATTATCAACAACACCAGAGGCAACCCCAAATTGACCACCTGACACCAGGTGCGGTATTCGGAGGCGCGGGTTTTGTCGAGCAGCCGGAGTTTGAGGCTGCGGCCGCGCAAGCTCATCCATCCCTCATCGTCGGCCAGGTAATTGACGGCATTCAGGATAAAGTCGCCGTTGCCGAACTGACGGCCCATGTAGCGGTTGTAGCCCAAAGGCAGCACCTGCCCCGACTCAAACTCGTTGGCAATGACCTCGCCGTCGGCCACAACAATCATACGGGTGGGCGCGCTTTCCTTCAGAATCTGACGGCCCTTCATGTTCATCCCTTTCGGAACCATGCGGTTGGCAAAGGCCGAATGGAAGGTCCCCTCCTCGAGGCAGGCCACCGGCACGTATGAATTGGCAAAAAACGGCGACTCGCTCGTCAGGTTGACAATGTCGAACGACACGGGGCAAGGCACCGACTGCACCCCGGTATGCGCCGAGGTCGCCATCAGCACCTCGCGGTGCATCAGGCTGTCTTCGCCGACAAAATCGACGGCCGACACATAGCGTCCTTCGACCGGAGCGATGTTTTTGGTGATGACATGGTAGGGCGAAAGGGTCAGCAGCGGCGAATAGTACCACGGATACAGCTGCGGCTCGGCGCTTTCGTCTTCGTCTTCAAACTTCAGGGGGATGTAGGCGCATTGAACGTCCGACACCAGATACGGATCGATCCGAACCCCGTAAGTAAAGAGCAAGTCGCTGATTTTCAAATCATTGGCAACCGCCATCTCTTCGCCGACCTGCACGCCGTCGATCAGCCAGAGCACCCGGCCGCCCCGCATGACGTACTGGTCAATCACGAATTTGTCATTTTCGCTGAAAGCCTCGTAGGGACGGGCGACAATCAAAACCTTGAAGGGATCGAGCACATCGACTTCGTTAATAATCGAGCCGCGGTGCACGTTGTAGTAGTGGGCCAACTGCCCCGAAATGTCATAGACGTAGGCCTCGGGCAGTTCGCCGTGCCCTTCGAGGAAGGCGATGTCGAGCGGGTGTTCGTTGGTCAGCCGACGAACGGCATCCATCAGTTCAAACTCCAGGTTCTCGATGGAGATGTTGAGGTTTTGGTCGCCACTGTTGCCGGCGATGTTCTTGAGCAGGCACACATTGACGGTGTCCTTGTCGGTGGCCAGCTGCAGCCACGGGAAAATCACCTTCTGCTGCTGACGGCCCTCGCGGTCGCGGTCGTGCACCACCGTCGCCGCCAACCCCTGCTCCTGCAAGGCGTTGTAATGGGCGTTGCGCTCCTCTTCGGTCGCCCCTTCGGCAGGATTGACGAATTTCACCTCGATATCGGCCTTGGAATAGACCTTCATTTCGGTAAGCGTATTGGAAACCGCCTTTTTGAGACGCAGAAAGCCCATATTCAAATCGCCTTCGAGATAGACGGTGGCCGTCAGGTCACGCTCGTTCTGTTTCAGGTAGCGTTTTGTCTGGTCCGAGAGCGTATAGCGTTTTTCGGAAGTCAGGTCCAGGCGGAAGAAGAAGCCGACCGCCACCAAATCGAGCACCAGAATACTGGCCCACAAGAAAATCGAATTGCGAGTCGGTTTGCCCTTGAACACCAGGAACGCCGCATACAGAAAAAGGGAGGAAACGGTAATAAAGTAGGCAATGTCGCGCAAATCGATCACGCCCCGGCTCATCGAATCGTAGTGATAGGCAATCCCCATGCGCGACACCAGGTCCTGGGCATGAGCGCCGTCGAACAGCAGCGAAATCCATTCAAACCCCTGATACGACAAGAAACAGCAAAGGGCGGCGACCAAAAAGGCCACCACCGGATTATCCGAAAGCGACGAAGCGAAAATGCCGACGGCCACATACACCATGGCCAGCAGAATCAAGCCCAGATACGAGCCCCAGAACCCGCCGAAATCCAGATTGAACTTGGGGGCGCCCAACCAGCCGACCGTCAGCAGCCATACCAGCACGGGCAAGAGCGACAAAACGGCCAGCAGCACGCCGGCCAGGTACTTGGCCATCACAATCTGCAGGCGCGAAACCGGGCGTGTGAGCAGCAGTTCCATCGTACCCGAACGGTATTCGTCGGGGAACATCCGCATGGTCAGGGCGGGAATCAGGAACAGATACAGCCAGGGGGCCAGCGAAAACAGGCCGTCGAGATTGGCGTAGCCCGAGTTCAACACATTGCTGTCGACCGGCAGCACCCACAAAAAAACGCCCGTCAGCAACAGGAATATGCCGATAACGACAATGCCGGTGGCCGAGGCGAAAAACGAAGCGACTTCTTTTCTTAAAAGTACAAACATAAGCTTTGCAAACACGGATCACCCGACCCGCAAAATCCAATTTGCAAATTTACTGAATTTTATTGGATTTTGCACTATGGAAAAAGACTCATTTATAGAAAACAATCCAATTGGTGCAGTAGGCGGACGCATTGCGGTAGGGGTGCAGGACGACGATGGAATCGCCGTCGCGGTAACAGGCGTGGTTCCAGCCCGGCCCCATGTCCAAATAAATGGCGTCGGACACGCCGAGCTCCAGCAACTTGCGTTTGAAACCGCCAAAGGAAAGTTTGCCGGCCGATTCCACCACGCACAAGCGTCCGTGCAAGCCGCAAAGCGCGCGGAACTGGTTCACATTCGCATCCTTGCGGATTGTTTCGCACAACTTGCCCCGGCAGACAATCAGCTCCTGGCCAAACGCACAACCGCCGTACACCGCCGCCGTGTCCAACATGGCGGAATACGGTTGCGGACAAAACTTCCACGTTCCGTTGAAATACACAAACGCACCCGTGTTGCGCCTGCAGGCAAAGCCTTTTTCGCGCCGGCCGTCCGACACATGGTCGCCCGCCACATTGGAGTGCTTGAACTCCTTGAGGCACTCGCCGGTGAACGAAGCCGCAGCAAACAGCAGCACACTGTCGGCAGCCATGGACGGCCTGGTGCCGCAGACCAAACCGACCGACGAATATTCGGGCGAAAGCACCACCAGGCCAAGCGTGTCAAGGCGGCTGACCGTGGGGCCGGGCTCCGGAGACCCCTTCACGGCACAGGCTGCAAAGACAACCACGACTACCAAATGGACAAAAAGAACAATGTTGCGCATCAGGCGAATTTGTTTTGCACTGCAAAGAAACAAAATTTTTGTCGAAGATCAGCCAAAAATACTTAATTTTGCCGGGCAAACGCAACTCGTTTTAAGCGCTCATGATCACCAAAAACCGTATGACACTTCCCACACCACCGGCCATTCCGCACCACTGGGCAAAAGGTTTGTCCTTCGCCTTGGCGGCCGTGCTGGCAACCGTGCTGTTGATACGGCTGGTGATGACGTTTCGCTACACGCCGGTATTTTGCGATTCGGGCTACTACCTGACCGTCGGCCGGCTCATGAGCGAAGGGGCGCGGCTCTACAGCGACATCCGCTTTGCCTACCCGCCCGTCTATCCCCTGATTTTAAGCTGGCTCACCCCCATCGCGCCGCACCACTATGCCTTTTGGACAGGCCTGCACCTGCTGCTCACCGCCGCCACGGCCTGGATGGTCTATCGCATCGCCCGGCTTTGCGCCATCCGGCACTCGTTTGCCCTGCTGGCCGCCTGGCTCTACCTGATGGGGGCCCTGTTGGCCGGCGCCGGGCAAGTGTTTCTCGAAACGCCCTCGTGCCTGGCGGGCATGGGCGCCCTGCTGCTCTTGGCCAAGCATCCGCAAAAATCCTGGT
>JAGCZK010000024.1 GCA_017960065.1 Paludibacteraceae bacterium | reverse complement strand
GGCGCAGCTGCCATTTTCGGCGCTCGGTCAGGCCGAAGGTGAAAATCCGTTGTTTGGAGCCGCTCCGGCTGCGGCGGTCAGTTGGCAGTTGCGGGCCGACTCGGTGGCTCCCGGGGTGTTGGAACTGGTCGTGACGGCCACCCCCGACGAAGGTTGGCACTTGTATTCGCAATACCAAAACGGCATTGCGGTGCCGCTGCGCCTGTCGCTTCTGCCCGACGCTGCGTTTTCGCAGGCACCGGCCGACAGCCTTTGGACCGAACCCGACTACATCGAGCGCCATGACGAGCTGCTCAACGATACCGAACGCTATTTCGAAGGCGAAGCCGTCTTCCGCCACCGGGTCTATCGCCAAACCGGCGACCCGTTTACGCTGACCTGCCAGGTGCGTGGGCAAGTGTGCCGCGACGGCGCCTGCCAGCCGGTCGATGAACAGTTGCAAGTGGCCGTTGGTGCCGGCCAACCCTATACCCAGCCGCTGCCAGACAGCCGGGACGCATCGTCCGAATCGCTGTGGTGGTTCTTTTTGCTGGCCTTTGGCGGCGGTTTGCTCGGCTTGCTGACCCCCTGCGTGTTTCCGATGATTCCGATGACGGTGTCGTATTTTATGCACCATGGCGGTAAACTTCAGGCCTTCTTTTACGGCATCTCCATCGTCCTGATTTATGTGGTGGTGGGCGTGGTGCTTTCGCTGATATTCGGCCAGGGCTTTGCCAATGCCTTGAGCACCCACTGGATTCCGAACATCCTGTTTGCCGTGATCTTTACGGTATTTGCCCTGTCGCTGTTCGGCTATTTCGAAATACGGCTGCCGTCGAAATGGGTCAACGGCTCGTCGAAAAATGAAGAGGGGGCCGGCTACCTGGGCACCTTCTTTATGGCCCTGACCTTGGTGTTGGTGTCGTTTTC
This sequence comes from Paludibacteraceae bacterium, assembly GCA_017960065.1. GTDB lineage: Bacteria > Bacteroidota > Bacteroidia > Bacteroidales > Paludibacteraceae > Enterocola. Next base: position 1,646 of record JAGCZK010000024.1, on the reverse strand, counting down.
GTGCACCTTGCCGATTGCCGGGGCCGTGGCGCTCGGCGCTGCCGGCGGCGGCTTGCTCAAACCGCTGGTCGGCATGTTGGGATTTTCGCTGGCCTTCGCCCTGCCGTTTACGCTCTTTGCCTTCTTTCCCTCGTGGCTGGGCCGTCTGCCTAAATCGGGCGGCTGGATGAACACCCTCAAGGTGTGCCTGGCCTTTGTCGAGCTGGCGTTTGCCTTCAAGTTTTTGAGTGTGCCCGACCAGGCCTATCAGTGGCATTTGCTCGACCGCGAAATCTACCTGGCGATATGGATTGTCATTTTCTCGCTGTTGGGGCTGTACCTGTTGGGGAAACTCCGTTTCCCGCTCGATGCCGAAATGCCCGTGCAGCATTCGTGGCTGCGTTTTGGCAGTGCCATCGCCGTTTGGGTGTTTGTGGTGTATATGATTCCGGGCATGTTCGGAGCACCGCTCAAAGCCCTGTCGGGCTGGTTGCCGCCGATGTCCACCCAAGATTTTGTGCTGGGGGCGTCGGAGCACCCGTCAGCACCGGCGGCCGACGGCATGCTGAGCGGAATCCGCAATTACGATGAGGCTCTCGAAGTGGCCCGCAAGGCCGGCAAACCCCTCTTTTTGGATTTTACCGGATACGGATGCGCCAACTGCCGCATGGTGGAGCAGGCCGTCTTTACCGACCAGCGGGTGCGGCAGATGTTGCAAGACGACCTGGTGGTGGCCACCCTGTATGTCGATGACAAGCGCGACACCCAAACCAGCGCCCGCAACCGCGAGGTGCAGAACACCGTTTACCGTCAGAATTCGCAGCCTTGCTACCTGGTAATCGACCCCAACGACGGACGCGTTTTGTCGGGACCGGTCTTTTTTGAGACCGATGTTGAAAAATTCTTGTCCTTTTTGACCTCGGGGCGGGATAGTTTCCGAGAAAATGACTAAATTTGCAACGCAACAAAAAAGCAAGTTTTTTTAACCAATAAATAATTAAAGTATGGTATCTTACAAAGAATTGGGCTTGGTGAACACCCGTGAGATGTTCAAAGGCGCTATCAAAGGCGGTTATGCCATTCCTGCATTCAACTTCAACAACATGGAGCAAATGCAAGCAATCGTGTCTGCTTGTGCAGAACAAAAATCGCCGGTTATCCTTCAAGTGTCGAGCGGTGCTCGCAAATATGCCAACCAAACCTTGTTGCGTTACATGGCACAAGGCGCAGTGGAATATGCCAAAGAACTTGGCTGGGAAAAACCGCAAATCTGCTTGCACTTGGACCACGGTAACTCGTTTGAATTGTGCAAAAGCTGCGTGGACATGGGCTTCTCGTCGGTGATGATCGACGGCTCGGCGCTGCCTTATGAAGAAAATATCGCGTTGACCAAGAAAGTGGTGGAATACGCTCACCAGTTCGACGTTACCGTCGAAGGCGAATTGGGCGTGTTGGCCGGTGTTGAAGACGAAGTAGCCGCCGAAGCCAGCCACTATACCCAACCTTCGGAAGTGATCGATTTCGTAAGCCGCACGGGTGTTGACTCGCTGGCTATCTCGATCGGTACTTCGCACGGTGCTAACAAGTTCACTACCGAACAATGCACCCGCGACGCCAACGGTATCCTGATTCCGCCCCCACTTCGTTTCGACATCCTGAAAGAAATC
>JAGCZK010000224.1 GCA_017960065.1 Paludibacteraceae bacterium | reverse complement strand
GACGAAGGTCTCCGCCTCGACGGCCGCAAGACCAACGAAATCCGTCCGATCTGGTCGGAGGTCGGCTACCTGCCCGGCCCCCACGGATCGTCCATCTTCACCCGTGGTGAAACGCAGTCGCTCTGCACCGACACCCTGGGCACCAAACGCGACGAGAAAATGATCGACGAAGCCTTGATCCAAGGCAACGACCGTTTCCTGCTGCACTACAACGTCCCGCCCTTCTCGACGGGCGAAGCCAAGGCCCAACGCGGCGTAGGCCGTCGCGAAATCGGCCACGGCAACCTGGCTTGCCGCGCCCTCAAATCGATGATCCCCGCCGATTATCCCTACGTGGTCCGCGTCGTTTCCGACATCCTCGAATCCAACGGTTCGTCGTCGATGGCCAGCGTTTGCGCCGGCACCCTTGCCCTGATGGACGCCGGTGTGCCCATCAAACGCCCGGTATCGGGTATCGCCATGGGTCTGATTTCCGAAAACAAGGGTAAAAACTACGCGGTATTGTCCGACATCCTGGGCGACGAAGACCACCTGGGCGACATGGACTTCAAAGTGACAGGTACCGAAAAGGGTGTCACCGCCACGCAAATGGATATCAAGGTGGACGGCTTGTCGTTCGAAATTCTCGAAAACGCTCTCAAACAAGCGCACGAAGGCCGTATGTACATCTTGGGAAAAATCAAGGAAACCATCGCCGAGCCGCGTGCCGACCTCAAACCGCACGCTCCGCGCATCGTCACGATGAACGTTCCCAAAGACATGATCGGTGCCATCATTGGCCCAGGAGGAAAAATCATCCAAGGCATGCAGGCCGAAACCGGTGCTACGATTTCGATTGACGAAGATGACGACAAGGGTATCGTTGAAATCGCCGCTTCGAACAAAGCGTCGATTGATGCCGCCCTCGCCAAGATCAAAGCCATCGTGGCGCTCCCCGAAGTGGGCGAAACCTACGAATCGAAAGTCAAATCGATTATGCCTTACGGCGCATTCGTAGAGTTCATGCCGGGCAAGGAAGGCTTGCTCCACATCTCGGAGATCAGCTGGAGCCGCTTGGAAGACATGGAAGCTTCGGGCCTGAAGGAAGGCGACATGATTACGGTCAAATTGCTCGACATCGACAAAAAGACCGGCAAGTTCAAATTGTCGCACAAGGTGCTGACCGAGCGTCCGCCCCGTCCCGAGAAGAAAGAAGGCAAAGCCGAATAAGCGTTGCCCCACTGACTTAAAAATAAAACCTCTGCCAATAGGCAGGGGTTTTTATTTTTTTCGTATCTTTGCGGCCCTATGGGAATCAATCGGAAAATATTACGTCCGTTCTTTTGGACGTTTGCCCTGTTTTCGGTTCTGACCGTATTGGTGTTGTGGCGCTACGAACAGGAACTGGCCAACACCAAGCTCAAGATCAAGACCTCGGCCTACTTCGACCTGCTGGCGACCTACGACAGCCTGCCCCAGGCACGCATCGACTCGTTGGGGCTCATTGTCAACGTCTACAACGAAGCCGGCTGTATCATCGAGCGCATCAACCACCCCGAAGAGGCCAGCTTCAGCAATCCCACCGACATCGCCGCCGCCCAAAGCAACAACGAAGCCTGCGGCCGCCGCAAGACCAAGACCGGACAGGTCTTCTACAACTACATTGCCTACGACCGGGCACACCACCGCTACCTGCAGATCGTGCAACCCTACAACAACAAAGCCGAATGGAGCGTGAGCCATTGGCCCATCACCGTCACCATTCTGTTCTTCTTCTTGTCGGGAGCCATTACCTGCGCCTTCGTCATG
>JAGCZK010000223.1 GCA_017960065.1 Paludibacteraceae bacterium | reverse complement strand
GATTTTGTCTTCGCCCTCGTCGGCGTCGTGCTCGAGGTGGCCGACATCGGTGATGTTGCGCACATAGCGCACCTTGTAGCCCAAATAAAGCAGGTAGCGGAACAGCACGTCGAACGTAATGGCCGGTCGGGCGTGGCCCAAATGGGCGTCGCCGTAAACGGTCGGACCACAGACATACATTCCGACAAAGGGTTCGTGCAACGGAATAAAGGTCTCTTTCTTACGCTTGAGCGTGTTGTAAATGGTCAGTTTGTGTTCCATAATTTATTGGATTGATGTTTCTTCCTGTTGTTTGACAAAACCCGAGTTGTCTTCGAGTTCTTTAACTTCCGATTCGTTGATTTCGAGGCTGTTGGCCTGATAGAATTCGAGGTATTTCTCCATCGACTCGCGGTCGAACACCGCCTTGTAATTGTTCTTCGAAACGGCAAATCCCTTGTAGTTCACCCCTTCGAGCGCCTTGAGCACCTCGGAGTCGCCCAACAGGGCGTGCTGGTACCACACCGCCTCGTCGAGGTTGGTCAGCCCCGACACGGCAATCACAAAATGGCCGTCGTCGAGCTTGCGCACCGACAAGTCGAAGTCCTTGATCAGGAACCGGGTGAAATTGTAGGTGGCCACTACAAAGAGCACCTTGTTTTTGATGTCTTCGCCGGCCGTGAGGTACAAGACAAAATGGTGTTCGGCCTCGGGCTCATATACAAAGCCGGCCTTTTCGAGGTTTTCTGCAAATTGGGATTCGGTCACCACTTGCTGGCGCTCTTCGGTAATGGCACCGTAGCTGGCCTCCGACTGCACTTCCTTGCCCTGCTCCATCAGAGCCACCATGTCTTTGGCCAAGGGGGCGATTTCGTTGTCGGGATAATCGGCCACCAAGGCATTGAGCTTTTCCTTGAACGCCTCCTGCCCTTCGGCCTTGCCCGAAGAGAGCGCCTCGAGGAATCGGAATTTGGGAATCAGATCCGAATCGGGGTACTTGGCTTGGGCCTGGGCCGTGTTGGTCCGGACCACATAGCCGTCGCCTTTCAGGAAGGCGGCGTAGGTTGCCCGGTACAAGGTTTCCTGCTCCGAAAGGGCGGCTTCGCTCACCGATTCGGGGTTGTTGATGGCCCGCAACCACTTGCTGTCGGGGTATTCGCGCTCAAGACCCTCTTTCGCCAGTTCGGCCTCGAGGGGCTGGTCGGCCCGCTGATACATCTTATACAGGCGATACCACATTTCGTCGGTCTGCTCAAAGTCGGGGAAACGGCGGCGCAACTCGTCGAAGGCCTTGCGGGCGGCTTCGTAATCCTGGATGCGGCCTTCGAATATCACAAAGAGCTGGTAGAGCGATTCTCTGATGGTGGCGTTGGAGGCCTCGACCTTGGCTTCGGTCATCGGCAGCATGCGCATATAATATTTGAGCAGGCCTTCCTCATCGTCGTCGTCAGGACGGCTCAGCGGCTTCTGCTCGTCGGAATCCTCCTCCGAGTCGCCTTCCTCTTCGGCCAGGAAGTCTTCTTCCACATCAAAGCTGACCGACATCTTGTTGCGGCGGCGCCAGTCGTCTTCGAGCACACGTTTGCCCCATTGGCGCTGGAACTCGAGTTTGCCCTTCGAAATCAGGCTGTTGTTGTAGAAATACCAGGTTCCAGCCGCCTCGCCGGTCGAGAGACCGGTCTGTCCCATAACGGCATTCTGTTCGCGGATTTCTTGGATACGGGCTTGCTCTTCGAGGCGGCGGGCCTCCTCTTCCTTCTCTTTCTTTTCGCGGGCGATAACCGCCTTGATTTGTTCTTCGCGCTCCTTTTCGGGCAAAGAAGCCAAGTGCTGCAGACTGTCTTCGAGCAAAATGGCCGACTGGTGTTTGGCCACGTCGTTGAGATTGATTGCCCGCGATTCGAGTTTCTTGTAATCGGGATAACTCTGCGGAATAATCATCACCGCCTCGTTGTACAACGGCTGCGCCTGAATGTATTTTCCGCGATTGTAGTAGATTTCGCCCAAGGCCAACAGCGCCTCTGCTTTGTCGATGCCGTCGCGGGTACTGCTTTCGATGGCCTTTTGGTAGTTCTCGACGGCAGCGTCCTCATCGCCTGCGCGGCGATAAACCTCGGCAATGGCAAAGTAGATTTGGTCGAGGTAGTCGGCATTGCTCTGTTTCTTGGTCAGACGACGCAAGTCGGCCAACACCTTTTTGGTGTCGGATCCCTGATAACACTGTGCTTGGCCCAGCCGGGCGTTAAACTCCAGCTGGTGCGAAGGGTTGTCTTTGGCTGCGGCCGCATACCACTCGTAGGCCTCGGCAATTTTGCCCATCCGCTGGTAGCATTGGGCCAAGATAAACTCGCGGCGGGCCTTTTGGCTCCGTTTCGACTGCGAAATGGCGGTTTTGAGGAAGGGAACCGCCTCGGCGTAGTTGCGCTGTTTGAGCAACAAATCGGCTTTTACCAGCACAAACTCGGCGTTGGTTTTGGCGCTGAACGTCTTTTCGTTCATCTTGCCCAACACGTCTTCGGCTTCGTAGAACCAGCCCATTTCGGCATAGCTGCGGGCCATCCACAGGTTGGCTTCGGTAAAAACGTCCTTGTTGTCGGCATAATGCCGGATGGCGTAGGTGAACGTGGCGTTGGCCGCCAAAAAATCGAGCTGGTAGAACTGGGCCTTGCCCATCAGCAGCCAGGCCTGCTGCACCTCGGGGTTGTACTCCTCCTTCTTCATAAACTCCTGGTACTTGGGGTCGCGCGCCTTGGAGGCCTTTTTCTTGGGTTTCTTGACGATGGAGTGGGTTTTGATGGCCTTTTGGCTTTTTTCGATGGCCCGGTCCATGTTGGAGGTGGCGGCGGAGGCGTTGTCGTGGTTGCTGATGGCGTCGAGCGGCAACACTTCGCCGTAATTGTCCTTGTTGGCCTCCCATACGGCCTTGACGCCCTTGTCAAAGGCCTGCCGGCCGTTAAAAAGGACGTTGTATTTGGCCTTGGTGTAATGGTACGACCGACTCGCCCAAGTGTTTTTCTTGGTGGAGCAGCCTGTCGCCAACACGCCTGCCATTACAAAGAGGCAGATAATATGGAAGCCTTTCTTAAACATTGCACCCTATACGGTCATACAAACAAATTGCAAATGTAGTGATTTTTGCTCACCAACCGATAGAAAATGTGCTTTTTTGTTTGAAAATCAAATATTTTGCGTACCTTTGCAGTCCCAAAATCCGGCGGCTGTGGCGTAATTGGTAGCCGCGCCAGACTTAGGATCTGGTGCCGAAAGGCGTGTGGGTTCGAGTCCCGTCAGCCGTACCAAACAACCCGCAGAAGTCTGTTTCCGGGCAACCGGGAAGGGCCTCTGAGGTTGTACCGCGACGAATAATTTTAGAGTATTACACATAGACTGCAACATTATGAATGTTTCGCAAAACAACAACGGCACTGTAAGTGCCACCCTTTTGGTGAAAATCGGCCCGGCCGACTATACCGAAAAAGTAGAAAAAGCCATTAAAGATTTTCGTAAAAAAGCCCAAATGCCGGGTTTCCGTCCGGGTCAGGTACCTGCCGGACTGGTGAAAAAGATGTACGGCAAAGGCTTGTTGGCCGAGGAAGTGAACAAACTGATTTCGGAAGCCCTCTACGACTACATCAAGGAAAAAGACCTCAACATTTTGGGTGAGCCCCTCCCGACCCTGGGTGTGGAGGCCCCCGAGCTCATCGAAGGCAACGAGTTCGAATTTTCGTTCGACGTGGCGCTGGCTCCGGCCATCGACCTCGGTCTGACCAAGAAAAACAAGGTGAAATACTTCAAGATTGAGGTGGACAAAGCCCTGATCGACAAACAAACCGCCGCATACCGCGGCCGTTACGGCAAGTATGTGCAAGCCGACAAAGCCGAAGAGAAAGACGTGCTCAAAGGCGAGTTGGTTCAGGTGGATTCGAAAGGCGCTCCGGTCGAAGGCGGTGTCAGTGTCGCCAACGCACTGCTGAGCCCCAACTACATGAAGAGCAAGAAAGAACAGGCCAAAGTGCTGGGTGCCACGATAGGCGCCAAGGTGGTGTTCAACCCCGCCAAAGCCTTTGACAACGATGCCGAAATCGCTTCGCTGCTGCAAATCGACAAGGAGGCTGCCAAAGCCTTTACGGCCGACTGCGAGTTTACGGTGAAAGAAATCACCCGTTTTGCCGAAGCCGAAATGAACCAAGAGTTCTTCGACGCCTGCTTCGGTGCCGGTACGGTGAAAACGGAGGCCGAGTTCTACGACAAAATCAAAGCCGGACTCGAAGAACAGTTCGTGGCCGACAGCGATGTGAAGTTCATGATTGACCTGCGTGAGTTGGTACTCTCGAAGATGAAAGACGCCCAATTCGACGACGCCCTGCTCAAACGCTGGCTCAAGGCCAACAACGACAAGATGACCGACGAACAAATCGACAGCGATTATCCGAAAATGATCGAGGATTTGAAATGGCAGCTCTTCCAAGACAAGTTTGCCAGAGACAACAAACTGTCGATCGAAAAGGCGGATCTCGACGCTGTTGCCAAACGCCTGACCAAGGCGCAGTTCGCCCAATACGGCATGCTCAACGTACCCGACGATATTGTGGAGAACTACATGGAGCAGATGATGAAGGATCAGGACGGTGCCCGCCGCGTGGCCGACCGCGCGATGGAAGACAAGATCATTGCAGCTGTGAAAGAGAAAATCACCGTGGACGAGAGCGCCATCAGCTTCGAGGACTTCAACAAATTCTTCGAAAAATAAGCGCTGCCTCATCGCACAAAAAACCGGAAACCCGAGGTCGGATTTCCGGTTTTTTTATGTCTTGGCTCTGTTGGCATCAGTACCCCAAATCCACCCGGTACTGCTCGATATCGCCACTGTCGATGAGGGCGTTGATGCGTGGAACCAGATCTGAATGCGAGGTCTCGTACTGTGTGTACACATCATTGATTCCCAATGCCTTGCCTGGAATTTCGTAGTAGACAGAAAATGGTTGATAATCCAGAACATCGTCATCATCATAATACCATTTGTCTACATCGTGACCTTCTTCCTTCTCCTTCAAAACCACGGCAGATTCCGGCATTTCCGTGTTTTTACAGAAATACAAGTTGTTGTGAAGCTGCAGGTACATTTTTTCTCCTGACAAGTAATCGTATTTCAAGCGGGCACTGGCGTCATACCAAATTAAATAGCCATATCCGTCATTGTAAGCCCACAAATTCTCAGCATAAGAATCCTCCTTGAAACCAAACACATTGTATGGGCTGACCGTTGGCAACGCGCCTCCTTGCGGCTTTTCTTCCAGCGCTTCCGGACTGCATGAATTCAATGTCACAAGCTGCAACACCGCGGCCATGGCAACAAACATATTGATAATCGATCGTTTCATTTTTTTCTTCCTGGTCCATAACTATTACAATACTGACAAGCGGGTCATCAGTACCCCAAATCCACCCGGTACTGCTCGATGCTGCCGTCGTCGATGAGGGCGTTGAGCTTTTGGATTATTTCGTCGTCGATCTTACTATGTCCTTTGTCAAGGCCAATTCGGGACATTCCAATAAGATACAATTTGCTAAATGCTTTTTTGTTTTCTTTTTGTAAACAAAACTCGTCCATGAAATCACAATCTTTCTTTCTCCACTCTTCCCATGTGACATTTGTAAGAACAGAGTTATCACTCCTAATTAGAATTCCATTAACACAATACATTTTGTTATGTAATTGGATATACGGACTCTCTCCGTTGATTAACCGCTCTATAAATTGATCTCCCATTCTTGGAGATATACACCCTCCCTTCGTTTCAATCACTCCAAAAACATAATCAGCATCCGTTTCTTCGGTAAATTCAACTATAGTAATCCTATGCTCCGGCTCATCAGACTCACTTGTGCAAGAAAAAAATAGACACAAGGACAAAACAGCAAAAATTTTGGTTAATACTTTCATAACACTTGATATTATTACTTGGATCCTGGACCGGTGGTTTGACAATATTGATATGCGGGTCATCAGTACCCCAAATCCACCCGGTACTGCTCGATGTCGCCACTGTCGATAAGGGCGTTGATGCGTGGAACCAGATCTGAATGCGAGGTCCCGTACTGTGTGTACACATCATTGATTCCCAATGCCTTGCCTGGTATACAGTAAAAAGAAGAAAACGGGTGGAAATCTAAGACGTCCTCGTACCCATAGCACCATCGGTTAATATCAAAATCAGCTTCTTTCTGCTTTAATATAACAGCCGATAACCTCATAGATGTATGATTTCCAATCAACAGATTCCCATGAAGATTCAAATACATACTTTCGCCAACCAAATGATAATCCCTTAATCTCGTATCTTGAGCATCCCATACGACAAAAGTATCTCTTCCATAGGTTTCACCATAATACTTTGCCTCATTTATCGCCCATAGATGCTCGACATATTCGGCTTCTTTAAAACCGAACACTTGATACGGCTGCACTTTTGGCATGGCCCCGTCCGGCTCTTTCGTATTGCAAGAAACTAACGTCGCAACAATTAAAGTCGCAGTTATAACAGATAATGATTTAAAGATTTGCCGTTTCATTTTGTTCTTCCTGGTCCTGTAGTTTGACAATATTGATAAGCGGGAGTTTTCACAT
>JAGCZK010000222.1 GCA_017960065.1 Paludibacteraceae bacterium | reverse complement strand
TCGTGCCGAAAACGCACGTTCCCCTTCAGGATCTGGCAGCCCGGCTTGCGCTCGTCGTCGAACGACAGGGTTTCGCTGTGCTCGAGGTAAACCATGGTGGGGGCGGCATGCAGAAACACACCGCAGCATATCAGAAGGCCGAGAAGGGAACTATGCCGTTTCATGCTTATTTTTTGCCCCAGTTCGGGTAGGTGAATTCACAGTCGCAGTATTCGGGGTCGATGTGGATGTAGGTGGATTGTTGTTTTTCCTTGATCCACTGTTCGATCAACTCCTTGTTCTTGTACATGGTGACCATGTCTTTCAATACCTGAAAATCGTCGTTCGGGTTGGCCAGGTGTGCCGGCGTGCGCGATTTCAGCTTGACGATGGAAATGACCTCCTTGCCCTTGTCGTTGTGGTGCAGGAAGGGTTTCGAAATCTCGCCGACCTGCATGGCGTAAACCGCTTTGGCCACTTCGGCAGGCAGTTGCTGCAGCTCAAATTTGGTCGAGCCGTCGTTCGGGTTGATCATCAGCCCGTCGTTCTGGCGGGTGTTGATGTCTTCCGAAAGGAGGCGGGCGGCGTTGTCGAACGAGAACTTGCCGTTTCGGATATCGTTGGCGATGCTGTCGAGCCGGAGCGAGGCCGCTTCCTTCTGCTTGGCCTCGATTTTCGGAATCAGCAGGATGTGACGGCAGTTGACCTGGTCGTTCTTGCGTTCAATGAGCTGGATGATGTGGTAGCCGAATTCGGTTTCGACAATGCGCGACACCTTTTTCGGGTCGTAGAGCGAGAAGGCCGTGTTGGCGAATTCGGGCACGAGTTTGCCCCGGGTCATGAACCCCAGTTCGCCCCCCTGCAGGGCCGAGCCGCGGTCTTCGGAATACAGAATCGCCAAGGTAGAGAACTGGTATTCTTCGGATTCGATCTTTTCGCGGAAGTCGCGCAGCTGGCTTTTGACCCGTTCCTGCTCGGCGGCCGAGGGCTCGGGGCTGAACGTCAGAATCTGCACTTCGACCTGTTCGGGAATGTTGGGGATGCTGTCTTTGGCGATTTTTTCGTAAAAATGGCGCACGTCGGCCGGTGTGGTTTTCACCCCGCCGACAATCGACTGCTGCATTTCTTGGGTCAGCATCTGGTCTTCGATGGTTTTTTGCAGGGTTTCGCGGATTTTGGCCATCGGTTTGCCAAAGTATTCCTCCACTTTTTCTTTCGAGCCGATGCGCTGGATGAAGTAGCGGATACGAGTCTCGACCTGCTGGCTCACCGTGTTGGGGTTGACCGTCAGCGAGTCGAGTTTGGCTTGGGCGATAAACAGCTTTTGAAGCGCGATTTGCTCCGGGATAACGCAATACGGGTCGCCCTCAATCCGTTCGTTTTCGTAGCGGCGCCGGATGATTTCGGTTTCGATGTCCGATTTGAGAATGGGCTCGTTGCCGACAATCCAAACCACCTGGTCGATGACCTGGTTTTTGGCGCCAAGTCCCAAAACGGCACTAAGCAGCGTCAGGCAGAGATAGAGTCTTTTTTTCATGGTTGCGTGCTGTTTTCGTTGTAAAACACGATTTGCTTGCTGTTAACGGCGTTTTCGTACAACTCCTCCTTGAACTTTTGCAGGTAGCCGACCCGTTGGCGGTTTTGTATGATTTGGCGCAACTCGTTTTTGATGTGCTCGTAAGGCTCGGGTTGGCCGGCCGCAATGATGTCGGTCAGGTGCAGGTAATAGCTGTATTCGTCGGTTTGCTGTACGACGGTGCCGCCCAGCAGGGCGGGGTCGTGCGCGTCGATGGGTTGGGGTAGAAAGGCCATCACCTTCGAGTGGCGGATCCAGTCTTCGGTAAAGAAGTCGTAGAATACCGCGTATTTGGTGCAGTAGTGCATGATGTTCTCGAGGTTTTCGTCGTTGGGGTCGGACAGCCATTTCGACAGTTGCGACTGGTCGGGAGCCGTCGTGGTCAGTTTGATGTAGATGCCTTTGTACAAGGCCTCGTCCAACTTGAAATGCCCTTTTTCCAATTCGTAGAAATGGAAAACCGAATCGTCCGACACCTTGTCGCTGATCTGACCGATCAGCTGCTGCTCGTACGCATTGATCAGCAGCTCTTTGCGGTAGATTTCGGTGAGTTCGTCAATTTCCTGCGTCGAGCCGATGTTGGTGGCGGCCTTGTCGTACATCAGTTGCGTGATGGCCCATTGCCGCTTGTAGTTCTCGACAAAAGACAGGCTGTCTTCCGTACTGAGTCCCGAAGGCAGGATGCTTTCGATGTGGTCTTTGTACAGGACTTTGCCGTTGAGCTCCATGACGGGCTGGCGGTCCATCTCCATTTTTATGCGGTCGCAGGCGAAATGGTTGGTCAGTACCCACAACACGATGAGTCCGTAGCGTAAAACAGAGGTCATGGACGGATGGTTTTAAGTACGTCTTTGTTGATGACTGTCGGATAACGCTTTTTCAACGACTCGATCCATTGGGCTTCGAGGTAGTCTTGGTAGTCGTTGATGACCGTTCCGCGGATTTCGGTGTAGTCTTCGTAGTACTTCTTGAGCAGCTTGCCGCTGACAAACACTTCGGGATACTCCTGGTCTTGGGGCGTCTGGCCGGTTTTGAACACCAGTGCGTCCACGTCGGCGTTGTCGCCCTTCTTAAAGATGCCTTCGGTGACTTGCAGGTTGGTCAGGTTTTCGGAATTGAACTCGGCCAGCAGGGTGCGGCGGAGCGAGGCGGCTTCGGTGCGCTTGGCAATTTTCTTGGCCGCTTCGCAGGTCATCACCGAACGGCAGCGGACCACGCACCCTTTGTAGCGGGGCTCGCTCAGGGGGTAGTTTTTCTGATGGCTGCGGAAGTACTCGTTGAGGCCGGCTTCGTCGTTGGCCGCTTTGTTCCATACCAGCTCGTTGCTGATGTTGAACAGCAGGATGCCGTCGCGGTATTCCTGCATCAGAAATCCGAATTCGGGGTATTTGTCTTCCAAATGAGCCCGCTCGTACGCCACCAGTTTCTCCTCAATAAGGGCTTCTTTTGACGAGGCAAATTCGCCAGGATTCAAACTCAAGTCCTGCTCGGTGACCCAAACATCGGCAAAGTGCGCCAGCGTGTCGCCCCTGTCGGTGAAGCGTTCGAACCGGTATTCGCGCTTGAGGCGGTTGATAAAGGCGTTTTGCAGCAACAAACGGCGTTCGTCCATCTGGATACGCGCTTCGATGGCTTGTTCGATGCCTTCGCGGTCGGTCATCTGACGCCGGTCTTCGAGGCGGAAGATGAACCAGCCAAACCGCATGTCGATGGGAGCGGTGATGTCACCGATGTTTTTCAGACCGAACAGCTGGTCTTCGACTTCGGGCTCGACGCGTCCCAGACCGAGCCAGGGCAGCCGGCCGCCGTTTTGCTGCAGGTTGGGGTCTTCGGAGTAGGCGTTAATCAGGTCGTCAAACGAGCGTTCGCCTTTCAGCGCCACTTGATAGAGGCTGTCAATCCGGGCTTTGGCCTTCGGCTCGTCTTCGGGCACTTGCGGACGGCGCACCACAATGGCCGACAGCTGGATTTCGCCAACGGCGGGCCGGCGGTCCGACACGTAAATCAGGTGGTAGCCGTAGGGCGTGCGCACGGGCATCGAAATGGTGCCGGCCGGTGTGTTGTAGGCAGCATGCTCGAAGGCATAAATCAGCGACATGCCGGTGATGTAGCGCAGGTGGCCTTTGTTGACCGAGGCGGTCGGGTCTTCCGAGTATTGGGCGGCCATCTCGTTAAAGTTTTCGGGAGTCAGTTTTTCGCGCAGCTCCAATGCCCGCTGGTAGGCGGCCAACGTGTCCGACGTGCCGACGCAGCGGATGAGGATGTGGCTGACCTCCAGGTCTTCCTTGAGGTGGTCGAGCGCCTCCTGTACGAGGGCTTTTTTCAACTCCGGCTCGCCCAGATACTGGTCGGCCAGTTGCTCGCGGTAGCCGTTAAACTCATCCTGAAAGGAGCGGACCGTGTCGTATTTGGCATCGTAAGCGGCTTTTACCTTCAACTTGAAGTTGACAAACAGTTGGGCGTACGCTTCTGCCGACAACTGCTCTTCGCTCAAGTTGTGGTTGTTTTTGTGGTAATAGTACTCGAACTCTTCCTTCGAAACGGCCTCGTCGCCAATGGTGATAACGGTTTGGGCCGAAGCCAAGGTGCTCAAAGCCAATACGGCGGCTGTGATCGCTCTTTTCATAGGCTGGTGTTATTCTCCTCGTGAATAGTTGGGGGCTTCCTGGGTGATGGTGACGTCGTGCGGGTGGTTTTCCTTGACACCGGCAGCCGTGATGCGGGTAAACTTGGCGTCGTGCAGCTTTTCGATGCTCGGAGCGCCGCAATAGCCCATACCCGAACGCAAACCGCCGAGCAGTTGGTAAACCACTTCGTACAGGGTGCCTTTGTACGGAACGCGGGCCACGATGCCTTCGGGCACGAGTTTCTTCACGTCGTCTTCGGCGTCTTGGAAGTAGCGGTCTTTCGAACCCTTTTGCATGGCTTCGAGCGAGCCCATGCCCCGGTACGATTTGAATTTACGTCCGTTGTAGATGATGGTTTCGCCCGGCGACTCTTCGACACCGGCCAGCAGCGAACCGGCCATGATGCACGAGGCACCGGCGGCCAGGGCTTTGACAATGTCGCCCGAGTAGCGGATACCGCCGTCGGCGATGATGGGCACTCCCGTGCCTTTGAGGGCGACGGCTACGTCGTAGATGGCCGACAACTGCGGAACTCCCACACCGGCGATGATACGGGTGGTGCAGATGGAGCCCGGTCCGATACCTACCTTCACGGCATCGGCTCCTGCCTCCACCAAGGCTTTGGCAGCGGCTCCGGTCGCGATGTTTCCGACCACGATGTCAATATTCGGGAAACGTTTTTTTGCTTCTTTCAGGGTGTCGATTACGCCTTTGGAATGTCCGTGTGCCGTGTCGATGATGATGGCGTCCACGCCAGCATCGACCAAGGCGGAGATGCGCTCGAAGGTGTCTCCGGTGACACCCACGCCGGCAGCCACGCGCAAACGGCCCATGGCGTCTTTGCAAGCCATCGGTTTGTCTTTGGCTTTGGTGATGTCCTTGTAGGTGACCAGTCCGACCAGCCGGCCGTTTTTGTCCACTACAGGGAGTTTTTCGATTTTATGTTCTTGCAGAATTTGGGCGGCGGCTTCCAAGTCGGTCGATTGGTTGGTCGTCACCAGGTTTTCGCGGGTCATGACTTCGTCGATGCGCTTTTTGGTGTTGCGCTCGAAACGCAGGTCGCGGTTGGTGACGATGCCCAGCAGCTTTTTGTCGGCGTCAACGACGGGGATGCCTCCGATGTGGTATTCCTTCATGAGGGCGAGCGCGTCGGCCACGGTTTTGCCGGTTTGGATGGTCACCGGGTCGTAGATCATACCGTTTTCGGCACGTTTCACCATGTGTACCTGGCGGGCCTGCTCGGCGATGGGCATGTTTTTGTGGATGACACCGATGCCGCCTTCGCGGGCGATGGCGATGGCCATTTTGGCCTCGGTAACGGTATCCATGGCAGCGGATACGATCGGGGTCTTCAACTCAATGTTGCGCGAGAATTTGGTGGTGAGGTCCACGCAGCGGGGTAAAACTTCGGAATAAGCCGGAATCAGAAGGACGTCGTCGAAGGTAAGACCGTCCATCACAATCTTGTCTGCAATAAATGACATAGCGTAATCGATTTAGAAATTTATTGCGTGCAAAGTTACACAAAAATCGGTAGAATTGTGACCTTCTGATTGTTAAATTTAAAGAAAATCGCTTGCGGGTGTCCGAGTGGTGCAAGTCCAGCCGAAAAACACTATCTTTGCATGACGTAAAAAACCGGTTTTTTATGCTGACGCTCCAACCCATTGCAGTGATACACAACGACCTGACCCAAAAGTTCGGAATCCCGCGCCAGAGCGGAATGGCGATGCACTCGCTGTCGCGAATCGTCTTTCTCCCGGACTACCGCCAGGCCGAGGCGCTGCGCGGACTCGAGGGCTATTCGCACCTGTGGATGTTGTGGCATTTTTCGGAGGGCGACACGCAGGTATGGTCGCCTACGGTGCGCCCGCCGCGTTTGGGCGGCAACCGGCGGATGGGCGTGTTCGCCACGCGCTCGCCCTACCGGCCCAATCCCGTCGGCCTGAGTTGCGTCCGGCTCGAACGGGTGGTGCTGCAGTCGGCCGACGGGCCGTACCTCGAGGTGAGCGGGGCCGATTTGATGAACGGCACGCCCATTTTCGACATCAAGCCCTACCTGCCTTATACCGATGCGCACCCCGAGGCCCGGGGCGGCTTTGGCGAGCCGGAAGTGGACAAGCGTTTGCAAGTGTCGGTGCCTTCGGCCATGCGGCCGCTGCTGTCGGATTCGCAGTGGGAGGCGCTCGAGGAGTTGCTGGCGATGGATCCGCGACCGGGCTACCAGCACGACGACGGGCGCGAATATGTCATGGCCTGGTCCGGCCGCGAGGTGCGCTTCCGTGTGCTCGAATCTGAAAACCGGTTGCAGGTTGTTTCGGTATAAGGGTTCCCATGATGAAAAAAAAGCGGTTTCACAGTGGTGCATTGCCGTTTTTTTTGTAAGTTTGTATACGGATTGTTAAAAAAAATGAACCATGAGTACAGGAAAGGAAGTTTGTAAAAACCTGAGGCGGGTCCGTCGCGAAATCGCCAAGGCCAACGGCATAGTTTTGATACAAAAAAACTGCACCCACAAAGACGGGTGCCAGGGAACGTGCCCCCGCTGTGAACAAGAAGTCCGATATCTGAGTGCGGAGCTCGAAAAGCGCCGTCGGATGGGAATGGCGGTTAAGATTGTCGGTGTCGCCGCTTTGAGCGGTACGGTTGCCTTGAGCTCGTGCGTAACGGGTGGAGAGCCCTTGCCGCCAACAATGGGAGTGCCTGTGTCGGAACAGGATCTCATATATGACGAATTTAATTGTCTTCAAGGTAAAGCGTATTGGTTGCTGTTTGTCGAGGACGGCGTGACGCAATATTTCAATCTCCGGTGGAACGTTTTTTATGACGACTACAGGTTCTTGGAAGACGACAAAACTAAGCCTGTCTTTTTAGGAGAAGATGATTTTGCCGTATATTCCGGCAATCCGTCGTTTTTCGGGACCGCAGCTCCCATTGACGGCAATATCGCCGGACCGCTGTGCCTGGGTTCCTCCAGCTCCTGCACGGCGAATGATTTTTATTTAGACTTGTCGGAAGAAGCGGTTGTTCATTTCGCCTTTCGTCCCGAGCGTGTGGACTATGGCTTCATTGTTGAAGTATACAGAGACGGGTCCACTTGTTCCTTCGGCTTTGGAACCTGCCCTCCGGACTATAACGGCTTGATTTCTGTCAGCCCGTTGCGACAGTTCGAAAACGGCTGGATTGAGGTGGAAATTTCAGCGTCGGACTTGGAATTGGACGGAGAAGGTTGGCAATTCAACGGAATCAGTTTTTGGAATTGCGGTGACGGTGCGGTGGATGTCGATGCCGTGTTCCTATATGAGGCGGATCGATGAACAAAGCGCCTTTCTTTGCGGTGACCCGCCACCGGATCAACATTGACGGCAAGGGAGTGGTGACGCTGGTGTGTTTCGGCATGTGCCCTCTCCGTTGCAAGTATTGCGTCAATGCGCAGTGTTTCAAAGAGGACGAAACGTGGAAATGGAAGGAAATGACCCCGGAGGAACTTTACCAGCAAACCAAATGTGACGAACTTTATTTTATGGCTACCGGCGGAGGACTGACGTTCGGCGGTGGCGAGCCTTTGTTGCGGTCCGACTTTATCCGCGAGTTCAGGACGCTTTGCGGACCCCATTGGAAGTTGTCGGTCGAAACCAGCCTGAATGTGCCGGCGGAGCAAGTGGAGACGCTTTTGCCGGTGATAGACTGCTGGATTGTCGACATTAAGGATATGGATCCCGCTGTATACCAGGCCTATACCGGTAAAGACAACCGGCAGGTGCTCGATAATCTGCGGCTGTTGGCGGCCACATGTGGGTCGGAGAAGGTAAAGGTGCGCGTTCCGCTCATTCCTGATTTCAATGACGAAACCTGCCGTAAGCGTAGTGTCGATGGGCTTCGCGAAATGGGATTCGCCCATTTCGATTTGTTTGAATATAAGATAAAACATTCACATACGGATTGAAAATAGAAAAATGAACAACGGAAAGGAAATTTGCAAGCGGCTGAAAAAAATCCGTCGCGAAATCGCCGAGGCCAACGGCATCGCTTTGGCACAGAAAGCGTGCACCCATCAAGGCGATTGCATGGGTACCTGTCCGCGTTGCGAGCAGGAAGTGCAGTATTTGACGTCTGAGATTGAACGCCGGCGTCAATTGGGCAAGGCTGTGAAGATTATTGGGGTGGCCGCTGTGTCCGGTTCGCTGGCCTTGGCCTCATGCAACAAGACGGCGACTCAAGAGGATGCTTGTGGCGAAGAAGTCGAGATGCTCGAAGGGGATGTCGAATTCCCGATTGAGGCGACTGCCGCAGACAGTGTGTCCGATGCTGAGGCCGCAACTTGTGAGAAAACCGGCGAAGCCACGGCATCTCCCATTGAGATTGTGGCGGTGGGGGAAATTGTGGAAGGGGAAGCGAATACACCCTTGTTCGATGATGAGATTAAAGAAGGGAAAACAAATGAATGAGCGTGGAAGATGGCTGTTTTATCAATTTGTTACCACACCAAATGATCCCCTTCGCGGGAGAGTCGGGTGTTGGGGAAGACGGCGCGGGCTTCTTCGAGCAGGTGCTCGAGGGTGGCGTAGCGCGCCGAATAATGTCCCAAAATCAACTGGCCGACCCCGGCCTTTTGTGCAATGGTCGCCGCCTGGCGGGCTGTGGAGTGCTTGGTCGCCCGTGCCCGTGCCGCTTCGGCCTCACCGAACGTCGATTCGTGAAACAACACGTCGGCCCCTTCGATGAGCGGGATGATCCGTTCGCTATAGGCCGTGTCGGA
>JAGCZK010000221.1 GCA_017960065.1 Paludibacteraceae bacterium | reverse complement strand
GCAGGGGCTGTCGTTGAGAAACAGACGCGATTTGCAGTTGTCCTAGATTTCGCGGCGCAAGAGGCATTGCGGCTCGTAGTCGAGACCGTTTTCCTCAAAAAAAGATTCGAGTTGGTATCCTTCGATGCCGAAGCAAGCTTCGATGACGCAGCGGCGCTCGCCGTCGCGGATGACCTTTTGTTCGGCCCGGCCGCCCAAGCAGAGGTTGATTGCGCCCAAGATGACCGACTTGCCCGAACCGGTTTCGCCGGTAATCACCGAAAAACCTTTGGCAAAATCAATGTCGAGCGACTTGATGAGCACATAGTTTTCGATGTGAAGGCTTTGCAACATAATCGGTCTTATTTCAGCGATTCGAAGCGGTTTTGCATGGTGGGAGCCAGGTACGAAAGCGTTTCGTACACGGTTTTGCGTTCGGTGGCGGTGCCTTTCGAAAAAATCTGTACCAACTCGTCCATCTTGCATTCGACAAATTCGGAGATGATGATCATCGAGGGCCGTGCCTTGTACACCGATTTGAGCACCGGAATGCTCTCGGCGATTTTGGCGCGGCTCTTTTCGATGCCGAAACTCATCTCGTCCATGCCGTTGCGGTGGTAGGTGTAGAAGAATTCGCGGTAGGGTTTGGCCACATCGTCGAGGATGTTGTTGATCAGCGCATAGCGGTTGTGGCTGTCTTCGAAGGCCCGCCAACCGGCTTCGCTGGTGCTTTGGGCCTGATTGACAATGCTTTCCGCTTTGCGAAAGAAGGGAGTCCCGCCCAATTTCGAAAAACTGTCGCAATCGGTGCCGATGACGAGGTAGGCGTAAAAGGCCAGCACTTGCGTCAGGTTGTTTCCGAAATAGGTTTCGTCAAAACTCAAGGGGTCGCCTTCGTTGTACGAGAACACCAGTTTTTTGTCGTTATAGAAGAAAATCGGCGTTTTGTAGTTGCTGTTGAACACCGGGCGCGAGGCCTGAATCTGGATTTCGGCGTCGAACGTGCTGCCGCTGTAGTTGTTGACGATGATGAACACGCTGCAGTCGATGCGTTCGCCCGTCTCGTATTCGTAGTCCGTCCAGCGGGTGTTGTTCATAAATTCGGTGGTGGCCTTTTGCAGGGTTTCGAACACCGATTTGTTGGTGCCCTGAATCTGGTCGCTGTTGATCGTCACCTTGCAGTTGAGTTCCTGGGCTGTCAGTTGCAGCACACACAAAACGGCGGCTACCAGGGCTGCGATATGTTTCGGGGTGCGGCTCATTTCAACAGCGTGTTAAGGATGTCTTCGGCCACTTCGGCCTTGGATTTCAGCGTGTATGCGGTCTTTCCACCCTTGTTGTCGTAGATGGTGACCATGTTGGTGTCGTAGCCGAAACAGCTGTTGGCGTTTTTCAGGCTGTTGAGCACGATGTAGTCGAGTTGCTTGCGCGCCATCTTGTCGAGGGCGTTGGTCTCCTCGTGGTCGGTTTCGAGTGCGAAGCCGACGGTAATCTGCCCCGGACGTTTGAGCTTGGCCAAGGTGGCGGCGATGTCGGGGTTTGGCTGCAATTCAAGTTGCAGACGGCTGTCCTTGCGTTTGATTTTCGACGCGGCCGTGCTGACCGGCTTGAAGTCGGCGACTGCGGCACTCATGATGCAGATGTCGGCTTTCGGGAAAATGGCCTGGGCGGCCTGCAGCATTTCGTCGGCCGATTCGATACGGGTCAGGTGGATGGCCGGGTGTTGCGGGCTCAGCGCCGTCGGGCCGCTAATTAGCTCGACACGGGCGCCCCGGTTGGCACAGGCCTCGGCCAGACAGAATCCCATCTTACCCGATGAGTAGTTGCCGATAAAACGCACCGGGTCGATTTTTTCGTATGTCGGTCCGGCGGTGATCAGTACGGTTTTGCCACTCAGCGGCTGCCCCTGGGCAAAAAAGGCTTCGACGGCATCGGCGATGCGCTCGGGTTCTTCCATCCGGCCCTTGCCGACCAGACCGCTGGCCAGTTCGCCATCGGTCGGTTCAATGATGTGTACGCCGTCTTGGCGCAGGCGTTCGAGGGTGCGTTGGGTGGCGGCGTGGCGGTACATGTCCAAATCCATGGCCGGAGCCACCCAAACCGGGCACTTGGCCGAGAGGTAGGTGGTGCAGACCAGGTTGTCGGCGACGCCGTCGGCCATCTTGGCCAGCGTGTTGGCCGTGGCCGGAGCAATCAGGTAGAGGTCCGACCATTCGCCCAGCGACACATGGCTGTTCCAACGGCCGTCGGTGGGGTCGAAGAAATCGACCAGTACGGGGTTTTTGGCCAGAGTCGCCAAGGTGAGCGGTGTAATGAACTCCTTGGCTTTGTCGGTCATGACAACCTTGACCTCAGCTCCTTTCCTGACCAAGGCCCTTACCAGCGTCGCCGTCTTGTAGGCGGCAATCGAGCCGGTAACTCCGACCAAAATGTGTTTCCCCTTCAAGTGTTTATTTCATTTTCGCAGGGTTGCGGAAATAGGTTTTGTCTTCGATGTACTCCTGGGTGGCCAGCAAAGTGGGCTTCGGCAGGCGTTCGTAGTACTTCGAGATTTCGATCTGTTCGCGGTTTTCGAACACTTCTTCCAAGTTATCGACGTTGTTGGTCGAGAACTCTTCCAGCTTGCGTTTCAACTCTTCTTTGATCTCAACGCTGATCTGATTGGCTCTCTTGCCGATGATGGCAATGGTTTCGTACACGTTTCCGGTGTTTTCGCACAGGTTGTTCACGTCGCGGGTTACCGTCGATGTGGGGGCGTTGGTTTTCTTGAAATCCATAGTTTATTCTGATTGATAATATTTTTTCAAATGGTTGATAATCCGGCTAATCTCCTTGTCATACTTGCTTTGGGGATGTTCCTGCCTGAAATAGAGGCATTCGTCCAAAGCGTCGGACGAACGCGATGCGATTTTCGAATCCACGCTCTTGATCGCCTCCTTGTACTTCGAGCGTACCACAATCATGGCAAACTCTTCGAGGTACTGCGACTCGGGATAGTCGTTCATGGCGTTCATGGCGGTGACGATGGCCGAGCGGTAGTTGTTGCCCTTGTAGTCGCCGAGGTTGTAGTAGAGCTTGGCATTGGCCAGCTCGCGCGCAGCCAACTTTTCGTACATGTCGTGCAGGTAGCCTTTGACCTGTTCGGCATGCTCGTCGTTGGGGTGCATCGACAAAAAGAACTGGAAGGCCTCGATGGCTTTTTCGGTCGCCGTCTGGTCCAGCTCGGGTTCGGGCGACTGCTGGTAGTAGCAATAGCCCAGCATGTAGCGGCATTCGGCGATGTGGTCACCGTTGATGTAGGTCTGTACGTAGCTGTTGTAATAGTGCGCCCCCGAGTAGTAGTCTTTCTGCCTGGTGTGCGCCGTGGCCAGCATGTACAGGATTTTTTCGGCCTTGTCGGTTCCTCTGAAGGCTTTGGCGATTTGCTCAAACAGGGTGATGGCTTTGGTGTACTTGCCGTTCTCAAAATACGCGGTGGCAGCGGCGTATTTGACGTCGTTGTCCGGATTTTTGAGCAGTTTGGTGTATTCGCTCGCTGCCAGCTGGGCGAGACCGCCCATCCAAACAAGAACCAATATGATCAAACTCTTTTTCATCAGCCTGCAAAGTTACGATTTATTTCTTTTAGTCCCAAATAATTACCATAAGCCCGACTGGTTTTTGCCCGAGTCCGGTCGCATCAGCAGTATCAGCGAAATCAGCGGCAGCAGCAGGTCGTAGAACAGGATGCCGGTGTAGTAGCGCCGTTCGTTGAGGTATTTGGCCGTCAGGTTGATGACCGACCATTGGGTGATGTACCGGATGGCAAACAATGCGCCGGCGAGCAGCCGCAATTCAAAACCGCCCACAATCATGCAGGCCACCAGCAGACCGTAGAACAGCCCGCGGCTCAGGCTTTCGAGCCCCAACATCAGTTTGCTCGAGCCCTTGTAGTGCGACGAGGTGGACAGGTGGCGGCGCTTTTGGCGCAACCAGTCTTTCAGACGGGTTTCGGGTACCGATTCGGTATGGCTGTCGGCACTGACCTCGATGCGCGTGTTGTGCCGTTTGGCCACTTCGTTGACAAATAAGTCGTCGTCGCCCGAAGGAATGTTCAGGTGACGCACAAAACCGTGGTTTTCGTTGAACAGCGACTTGCGGTAGGCCAGGTTGCGGCCGACTCCCATGTAGGGAATGCCGAGCAAGGCGTAATTGAAGTACTGCATGGCGATGGTCAGCGTGTCGAACACGATCAGGCGGTTGAGCAGGCCTTTTTGCTTGCGGTACGCGCCGTAGCCCAACACCAGTTGGGTGTCGTCGTCAAAATTGCGCACCATCTGGCGCAGCCATTGCTTGCCGGTCGGGTAGCAGTCGGCATCTGTCAAAACCAGCAGGTCGTGCTTCGAGGCCTTGACACCCAAGGTCAGCGCAAACTTTTTGGAATTGATGAATTTGGCTTCGTTGGGCACAAAGGTGGTTGTCAGGTGCTCGTAGCGGCTCTTCATCAGTTTCAGGTAGTCTTGCGTGCCGTCGGTGGAGCCGTCATCGACCACCACGACTTCGTATTCGGGGTAGTCTTGTTCCAGTACGGCCGGCAAAAACTGCTCCATGTTGTAATGCTCGTTGCGTGCGCAGAGGATGACCGACACCGGGGGTGTTTTCGTGCTGTGGGGAATCTGTCCCTTGCGCAACTTGCGGCAATGACTCAGCAGGCGGGTGTACAAAATCGTCCAATACACCATCTGGATGAGAAAAATTCCGCCCAGTACCGCCAGCAGAATCCATTCTACGCGGTTTAACTGTCCGAAAAAGTCTTGCAGGTATTGGAGGATGTCTTGCATAATCAGTGGATTTGGTCGCTAAAATACGCTTTGGCCAACGGACGGCGGTTGTATTGCGAAGCCATCACTTCGCCGTAGGCGCCTGCCGAACGGAGGGCCATCAGGTCGCCGCGGCTTGTTTTCGACAGCATGCGGTCTTTGCCGAACACGTCCGACGATTCGCAAATCGGGCCGACCACATCGTAACAAGCCTCTTCGTCCAAGCCGTTGAGGTTTTCGATGCGGTGGTACGAGTCGTACATGGCGGGGCGGACCAGGTCGGTCATGCCGGCGTCGAGGATGGCGAAGCGCTTGACCACGCCCTCTTTGACATACAGCACCCGGCTGATCAGCGAGCCGCAGGGGGCCACAACGGCACGTCCGAGCTCAAAGTGGATGCCTTGTCCGTTGCGACGTTTCACCAGTTGGTGGAAGACTTTGAAGTAGCCTTCGAAATCGGCGATGGCCAAGTGGTTGGGGTGCTGGTAGTCGATGCCCAGGCCGCCGCCAAAGTTGAGGTTGGCGATGGTGTAGCCTTTGGCTTCGAGTTCGTCCTGCAGTTCCATTACGCGGATGACCAGCGATTGGAAAACGGTCATGTCGGTAATCTGCGAGCCGATGTGGAAATGCAGCCCGGTCCATTGCAGGTGTTGGCAGGTTTTGAGCGTTTTGAGCACCGACTCGAGTTGCTCGAGGTTGATGCCAAACTTGTTTTCTTTCAGGCCGGTGGTGATTTTGGCATGGGTGTGCGCATCCACGTTGGGATTTACGCGCAGGGCCACCCGCGCCTGGCAGTTGAGCTCGGCGGCCAGCTCTTCGATAATGAGCAGCTCGGCCTCGGATTCGACGTTGAAACAGGAGATGCCGCTCGTGAGCCCCAGACGGATTTCCTTGTCGGACTTGCCGACACCGGCATACACGATCTTGTCGGCGGGGAAGCCGGCCTCAAGGGCCGCTTCGATTTCGCCACCGCTCACACAGTCGGCGCCAAAGCCGTACGAGGCGATGGTTTGGAGAATTCTGGGGTTGGCATTGGCCTTGACGGCATAGTGCTCCTCAAACCCGTAGCGCGAGGTCTCGGCCTTGATGGTCTCGAGGGTCTTGCGCAGCAAGTCCATGTCGTAATAATAGAAAGGTGTTTCGATGTGCCCGAAGGCGTTTACCGGAAAATTGCCAGTCATCATATACCGCGAATTCTGCAAAATCAGTTAAACAACTCTTGCGACAGGGCCTGCAGGGCTTTCTGCTTGTCGGCTGCCTGTACGAGGAACGATACGTTGTAATTGCTGCCGCCATACGAAATCATGCGTACGGGGATGTTTTTCAGTGCGCCGACGATTTTGGCCTGGAAGCCGACGTTCATGCTGTCCATGTCGCCGACCACGCAGATGATGACCATGTCTTTTTCGACAGTCACGGTGCCGAATTTCTTCAGTTCGTTGACAATTTCCTCGAGGTGCTTGGTGTTGTCGATGGTGACCGAAACGCCCACTTCCGAGGTGGTGATCATGTCAATCGACGTCTTGTAGTTTTCGAAACATTCGAACACCTTGCGCAAGAAACCGTAGGCCAGCAGCATGCGGCCCGACTTGATCTTGATGGCGGTGATGTTGTCCTTGGCGGCCACGGCCTCGATTTTGTGCTTGGTCAGCTGGTTCGAGATGAGCGTGCCGGCGGCTTTGGGGTCCATGGTGTTGAGCAGGCGGACGGGAATGCCTTCCAGCTTGGCGGGCAGGATGCAGGTCGGGTGCAGTATTTTGGCACCGAAGTAAGCCATTTCGGCGGCTTCCTCAAAGTGCAGGTTGGCCACCGGCTTGGTGTTTTCGACAAAGCGCGGATCGTTGTTGTGCATGCCGTCGATATCGGTCCAGATTTGGATTTCGTCCGATTTGATGGCTGCGCCGACCAGCGAGGCGGTGTAGTCGCTGCCGCCGCGTTGCAGGTTGTCAATTTCGTTGTAGGCGTTGCGACAGATGTATCCTTGGGTGATGTAGATTTCGGTGTCTTTCGGCAGTTTGGCCAACTCTTTTTTGATGTGCTCGCGGATAAAGGCCGAGTCGGGCTCGTTGTTCTTGTCGATGCGCATGTAGTCGAGCGCCGGCAGCAAGACCGACTTCACGCCGGTTTCCTGCAGGTACAGGTTGACCATGGCGGTTGACATCAGCTCGCCTTGGGCCAGAATGGTCTTTTCTTCAAACATGGTGAAGAAATCGTTCTTGGTGAACGAACGCAGCAGGTCGAAATTGTTCTTGAGGGTTTCGGTGGCCTGCTTCTTGGTGCTGTCTTTGCTATAGAGTTCGTCAATCACCGCCTGGTACTTGTGCTCGAGGTTGTTGATGACCTCGCTGGCGCTGACGGGGTTTTTCTTGTAAAGGTAATCGGCAATTTCGACCAGGGTGTTGGTCGTACCCGACATCGCGGACAAAACCACGATTTTTTGTTGACCGTCGCAAATAAGTTTGGCGACATCTTTCATTCTCTGGGCGGAACCTACGGATGTTCCTCCGAATTTGAGTACTTTCATTGCTGTATGTGTATAGTTAGAATTCAAACCGCAAAATTACGAATAAATTTTGAGAAACGGCTAAGAATTGTTCATGGATTTCGCACGAATGTGCAATTTGGAACGACCAAAAAAAACAGATGGTGACCGCGCTTGGTCACCATCCGTCCCATCTTAATTCTTAATCTTTTTCTTACGAAGAAAACTAATACTGATGCAAAGATACGTTTTTTTTCGTCCATTGGCATCCTTGCTCAAAATATTTTGCCGATTTATAACATTTTTTAACAATACAACCATCTGTGTTTTTGGGGTTGAACTTGCGGAAAAATCGGGCGTTGCGCTTCTTTTTTCCAAAGAAAATGCTTATCTTTGTATAACGCTTGACGTGT
>JAGCZK010000023.1 GCA_017960065.1 Paludibacteraceae bacterium | reverse complement strand
AGAACTGCTCCTTCTGCCGCCAGGCGATGCTTTCGGGCAGCAGGTCGGCAAAGGCTTCGCGCAGCACGCGTTTTTCGATGCAGTCGCCGCTGCACATCTTTTTGGCCGGGTCGAGGCGCAGGGCCACGTCCAGAAACGCCTTTTCGAGGACGGGGACACGCCCTTCGACACCCCAGGCGCAGAGGCTCTTGTTGGCCCGCAGGCAGTCGTAGAGGTGGAGCTTTTGGATCTTGCGCACCGTCTCTTCGTGAAATTCCCGGGCCGAGGGCGCCTTGTGGAAATAGAGGTAGCCTCCGAAAATTTCGTCGGCCCCTTCGCCCGAGAGCACCATTTTGATGCCCATCGACTTGATGACCCGCGCCAGCAGGTACATGGGCGTCGAAGCCCTGACGGTGGTGACGTCGTAGGTTTCGATGTAGTAGATCACGTCGCGCAGGGCGTCGAGACCCTCCTGCACGGTGTAGTTGATTTCGTGGTGTACGGTGCCGATGTGTTCGGCCACTTCGCGGGCCTTGGCCAAATCGGGCGCCCCCTTGAGGCCGACCGCAAAGGAGTGCAGGCGGGGCCACCAGGCTTTCGACCGGCTGTCGTCTTCGATGCGGTGTTCGCTAAATTTCTCGGCTACCGCCGAAATGATGGACGAATCGAGGCCGCCCGACAGCAAGACACCGTACGGCACGTCCGACATCAGCTGGCGTTTGACCGCTGCGGTGAGGGCTTCGCGCAGCTCGGGCGCTCCGGCCGGCGAGGCGGGGGGCATCGCATCCATCCAGTCGCGGTGGTACCAGCGTTTCATGCCCGGATCCTTGCTCCAGTAGTAGTGGCCGGGCAAGAAGGGTTCGTAGCGCTCGCAGTTGCCTTCGAGGGCCTTGAGCTCCGAGGCCACATACACCTTGCCGTCGCTGTCGTAGCCGATGTAAAGGGGGATGACACCGATGGGGTCGCGGGCGATGAGGAAACTGTCTTGCTGCTCGTCGTAGAGCACAAAGGCGAAGATGCCGTTGAGGTCTTCGAGAAAGTCAATGCCTTTTTCGCGGTACATCGACAGGATGACCTCGCAGTCGCGTTTGGTTTTGAACGGATAGCGTCCGGCAAAGCGGCGGCGGATGTCCTGGTGGTTGTAGATTTCGCCGTTGACGGCCAGAATCTGGGCGTTGTCGGGGGCGAAAAGCGGCTGTCCGCCACTTTCGGGATCGACGATACTCAGTCGCTCATGCGCCAGGATGGCGCTTTTGCCGACATAGATGCCGCTCCAGTCGGGGCCTCTGTGTCGGATTTTCTGACTCATGCGCAAGGCTTTGGCGCGCAATTCGGGCGTTTGTTGCTCCACTTGGAGAATGGCTGCGATTCCACACATAGCTATTCGTTGGTTTTGGTTTGACTTTCGTAATAATCGACAAAGGCCTGGTTGACGAGTTTGATACCGCCCGGGGTGGGATAGTTGCCCGTAAAGTACCAGTCGCCCGGATGATTGGGGCAGGCTTCGTGCAGGCCTTCGATGGTCTGAAATACAAATTCGATCGGGGTTTTCATGCCGGCGGGCCGGAGCATTTCGGCGATCTTGCGGTTGATTTCGTTTACCGTAAACGGCTCGTAAATCTGTTTGACACAGTTGCGCATCTGCTCTTTCGGGCGTTGCAGCTCGGCTTTGCAGGCCTCGTACGTGCTTTGGGCCAACAGCTCGAGGTGCCGTTCGAGAATCAGCTCCATGGTGGCGCGGAAGGCGCAAAACTCGTCGAGACGGGGCATGTCAATGCCGTAATAGTCGGGGTAGCGCACCTGCGGTGCCGAACTGACCATGACGATTTTCTTGGGGTGCAGGCGGTCGAGAATCTTGAACACGCTCTCGCGCAGGGTCGTGCCGCGCACGATGCTGTCGTCGATGATGACGAGTTTGTCTTTGTAGGGTTCGAGCGAACCGTAGGTGATGTCATAGACATGCGAGGCCAGGTCTTTGCGCGACTCTTCTTCGGTAATGAAGGTGCGCAGCTTGATGTCTTTCCAGGCCACCTTTTCGCTACGCGCGTAGCACCCTCTTTCGCGCAAGCCTTCCATCAGGCCGTAGAAGGCCACTTCGGCCGTGTTCGGGATAAACGAGAACACGCTGTGCCGTGTGTCGCAGCCAATGGCCTGCAGCACGGGTTCGCACAACTGCTCGCCCAGTTTTTTGCGTTCGCGGTAGATGTCGCGGTCGGAGCCCCGGCTAAAGTAGATGCGTTCGAAACTGCAGCTGGCGTTGGGTTGTTGGGGAAGGATCGGCGAAACCTGGCTCTTTCCGTGCTGGTTGATGGTCAGCGCATGGCCGCCGGGCAGTTCGTGCACCTGGTCGAAATCGATGTCGAAGGTGGTTTGCAGGACCGGGCGTTCGCTGGCCACGGCCACCACTTCGTCGTTTTGGAAATAAAAGGCGGGGCGGATGGACCAGGGGTCGCGCATGGCGAACATTTCGCCGCTGCCGGTGATGCCGCACATCACATAGCCTCCGTCGTAGCCGGTCATGGTGCTGCGCAGCACGTTGCGGATGTCGAGGTTCTCTTCGATGTAGCGGGTGATGTCCTGGTCGTGCAGACCGGCGTTTTGCGCTGCCTCAAAGTTGCGTTCCACCTCGCGGTCGAGGCGGTGTCCCATCCACTCGAGGGTGATGAACGAGTCGCTGTACACCCGGGGCGACTGCCCCTGTTTGACGAGCTTGGCGAAAATCTCGTCCATGTTGGTCATGTTGAAGTTGCCGCACAGGCAGAGGTTTTTGGCCCGCCAGTTGTTGCGGCGCAAAAAAGGGTGCACATAGCTGATGCCGCTCTTGCCCGTGGTCGAGTAGCGCAGGTGCCCCATGTAGAGCTGGCCCTCGAACGACGAGTCGATGCGTTTGAAAATTTCGGTGATGGCATTGGCCCCTTCGGCGCGTTCGCGGAACATGTATTCGCTGCCGGCCGGAGCCTCGAGGTTGACGCAGGCGATACCGGCCCCTTCCTGGCCCCGGTTGTGCTGCTTTTCCATCATCAGGTAGAGCTTGTCAAGTCCGTAGTGCCGGGTGCCGTACTTTT
>JAGCZK010000220.1 GCA_017960065.1 Paludibacteraceae bacterium | reverse complement strand
TTACCTGCAGGTAATCACCCCGCATATCGGCCACAAACAACTGTATGTGACGTCGGGCCACTATGCCAAATACGGTCAGGACTCGTTCCAGCCGATTCACACTCCCGAAGAGGGCGAAGAATACCTGCTGAAGCCGATGAACTGTCCGCACCACTGCGAAATTTACAAGTTCAAGCCCCGTTCGTACAAAGACCTCCCGCTCCGATTCGCCGAGTTCGGTACGGTGTACCGTTACGAGCAGAGCGGTGAGTTGCACGGTCTGACCCGTGTGCGCAGCTTTACGCAGGACGACGCGCACCTGTTCTGCCGTCCCGACCAGATTCTCGACGAATTCCTCAAGGTAATGGATATCATCAACGTGATTTTCAATGCTTTGGATTTCAAAAACTACGAAGCGCAGATTTCGTTGCGCGACCCCAACAACAAAACCAAGTACATTGGTAGCGATGAAGTGTGGGAAAAGGCCGAATCGGCCATTATCGAGGCTTGCAAACGCAAGAACCTGCCGGCACGCGTCGAATACGGCGAGGCCGCTTTCTACGGTCCGAAACTCGACTTTATGGTCAAAGACGCCCTGGGCCGCCGTTGGCAGCTGGGTACCATCCAAGTCGATTACAACCTGCCCGAGCGCTTCGGTCTGGAGTATGTCGGCGAAGACAACCAGAAGCACCGTCCGGTCATGATTCACCGTGCGCCCTTCGGTTCGATGGAACGCTTTGTCGCCGTGCTGATCGAACATACCGGAGGCAAGTTCCCCTTGTGGTTGACCCCCGACCAGGTGGCCGTGCTGCCCATTAGCGAAAAATTCCTCGACTATGCCAACGAGGTGGCCCGCGAACTGGATTTGAACGATGTGCGCGTGTCGGTCGATGACCGCAACGAAAAAATCGGCCGCAAGATTCGCGACAACGAGCTCAAACGTATTCCGTATATGATTATCGTGGGCGAGAAGGAACAGGAAACCCGTACCGTGTCGGTGCGCAAGCAGGGCGAAGGCGACAAGGGCTCGATGTCGGTTGAGGAGTTTGCCAAACTGATCAACGACGAGGTGAAGCAGATGACCTGCTCGTTCTTTAACAAGTAAAAACATCTAAAATCAATACGTTATGAAAAAGTTTTTGGTATTGTTTATGAGTGTGATGATGAGTTGTGGCCTGGCCATGGCGAAAGATCACGTGGAAAAAATCGAAGTGAAGGCTTTGCCCGAAAAAGCCCAACAGTTTGTAAACGACCACCTGGCCTCGTATCCGGTGAAGAAAATCATTTGCCAGACCGACGAGCGCGGCGTGAAAATCTATGTCATCCAATTTAAGAACAAACTGAAAGTCGAATTTGACATGGTGGGTGCCTGGAACGAGCTCGACGCCTCGAAGGTGAAAACCGTTGTGCTGAACGACAAGATGATGCCGTCGAATGTGCGTGCCGCGCTGAATACCGACTTTATCAACAAGCCGATTGTGAAAGCTTCTAACGACGGGTTCATCTACGTTATCCTGTTCGGCGACAAGTCGGAGGCGCAGATCAACAGTTTGGGCACGGTCGTTGAAAAATAAAAATAAATGCCGGCAGCTATTGTGTAGTTGATAAAAATGCACTATATTTGCACGCTCAAAATTAAAAACCTTTAACAGCAACGTTTGGAGGACGTCCTTTATCGCAAAGACATTTGTACCGAGAACCAACAACCGCCCTATGGGTGGAAACCACGGCCGTAAGGAAGATGCGCACCGCATCAACGACAAAATTTACGGTGTTTCCGAAGTCCGCCTGGTCGGTGATAATGTAGAAACCGGTATCTACAGCTATAAAGAGGCAATGCGCATTGCCGATGAGATGAATCTTGATTTGGTCGAGATCTCTCCGACGGCCGAGCCTCCTGTGTGCAAGATAATCGACTATTCCAAATTTCTTTACCAGTTAAAGAAAAAGGAGAAGGAGCAAAAGGCGAAATCGGTCAAGGTGACCGTGAAGGAGATTCGTTTCGGGCCGCAAACCGACGACCACGATTACGATTTCAAACTCAAACACGCCATCAGCTTCCTGCAGGAAGGATCCAAGTTGAAAGCGTTCGTGTTCTTCAAGGGCCGTTCGATTTTGTTCAAGGAGCAGGGCGAAGTGCTGTTGCTGCGTTTCGCCAACGATTTGGAAGAGTACGGCAAGGTTGACCAGATGCCGATTTTGGAAGGCAAGCGCATGAGTATCATGCTGTCGCCCAAAAAGAAGAAATGACATTTATTTAACACTTAAATATTTATCACAATGCCGAAAATGAAAACTAATTCCGGTGCCAAAAAAAGGTTCAGCCTTACCGGATCAGGAAAGATCAAGAGAAACCACGCTTACAAGCGTCACATCTTGACGAAAAAAACGACGAAAGCAAAACGTAATTTGACTTACTCCGGCCTGGTGGACCGCGCCGATTTGTCGAATGTGAAATTTTTGTTGTGCATTAAATAAATTATTAACCGAATGTCCAGCCTAAAAGTCCGTTGATACGGCGCTGGCAATCAAAACAATCAGCATTATGCCAAGATCAGTTAACCACGTTGCTTCGAGAGCAAGAAGAAAAAAAGTATTAAAACTCACCAGAGGTTACATCGGTGCTCGTAAGAACGTTTGGACCGTCGCCAAGAACACTTGGGAAAAAGGTCTGACCTACGCTTACCGCGACCGCAAGAACAAAAAACGTAATTTCCGCGCCTTGTGGATCCAACGTATCAATGCCGCTGCCCGTTTGGAAGGCATGTCCTATTCCAAACTGATGGGTGCTTTGCACAAAGCCGGCATCGAAATGAACCGCAAAGCCCTCGCCGATTTGGCGATGAACGAACCCAAAGCGTTCAAGGCCATCCTCGACAAGGTAAAGTAACCGGGTGATCCCACAAATAAAAAAGCCTCCGAGTTTTCGGAGGCTTTTTTTTATGCGCTTGCTTGGGGTATCAGCAGCCGTACAGGCGCTGCTGTTGGGCCTTGACGTTTTCGTCGTCGAGGTAGTCGTCGTAGCTGGTCACCTTGTCGATGATGCCGTTGGGCGTAAGCTCGATGATGCGGTTGCACACGGTTTGGATAAACTCGTGGTCGTGCGAGGCCATCAGCACATTGCCCTTAAAGGTTTTCAGCGAGTTGTTGAAGGCCTGGATGGATTCCAAATCGAGGTGGTTGGCAGGAGAGTCGAGCACCATGACGTTGGCGTTTTTGAGCATCATGCGCGAAATCATGCAGCGCATCTTTTCGCCACCCGATAGCACACTGGCTTTTTTGTAGATTTCCTCGCCGGCAAAGAGCATGCGTCCGAGGTAGCCGCGGACAAACGACTCGGTGGTGTCGGGCGAGTATTGGCTCAGCCAATCGACCAGGTTGAGGTCGGTGTCGAAGAAGCGGCTGTTGTCGAGCGGCAGGTAGGCGGTGGTGATGGTGACGCCCCAGTTGTACGAGCCGCTGTCGGCCTTCTGGTTGCCGTTGATGATTTCAAACAAGGCGGTCATGGCACGCGGGTCGCGCGACACGAAGGCGATTTTGTCGTCTTTCTCCACATTGAAGTTGACGTCCTTGAACAGGCAGGTGCCGTCGACCGAGGCCGATAGCCCCTTGACTTCGAGCACCATGTTGCCCGGTTCGCGTTCGGGCGTGAAGATGATGCCCGGGTCTTTGCGGGTTGAAGGCTGGATTTCTTCGACGTTGAGTTTCTCCAACATCTTGCGGCGGCTGGTGGCCTGTTTCGACTTGGCCACGTTGGCGCTGAAGCGGCGGATGAACTCTTCGAGTTCCTTGCGCTTTTCTTCGGCCTTCTTGTTCTGCATCTGCTGTTGGCGCAGGGCTAGCTGGCTCGATTCGTACCAGTAGGAGTAGTTGCCGGCGAAAAGTTTCACTTTGCCGTAGTCGATATCGACGGTGTGGGTGCTGACGGCGTCGAGGAAGTGACGGTCGTGCGATACCACCAGCACGGTGTTTTCGTAGTTGGCCAGGTAGTTTTCGAGCCAGGCGATGGTGTCGATGTCCAAGTCGTTGGTAGGCTCGTCGAGCAGCAGGTTGTCGGGTTTGCCGAAGAGGGCGCGGGCCAACAGGATACGCACTTTCTGCTTACCGCTGAGGTCTTTCATCAGGCTGTAGTGCAGGTCTTCCTTGATGCCGAGGCTGCTGAGCAGCGAGGCGGCGTCGCTTTCGGCGTTCCAGCCGTCCATTTCGGCGAAGGCCTCTTCCAACTCGGAGGCACGGATGCCGTCGGCTTCACTAAAGTCTTCTTTGGCGTAGAGCGCGTCTTTCTCCTTCATGACGCTCCACAGGCGTTCGTGCCCCATCAGTACGGTGTCCATGACCGTATATTCGTCGAATTCGAAGTGGTCTTGCTTCAACACCGAAAGGCGTTCGTTGTGGCCGAAGCTGATGGTGCCGCGGGTCGGCTCGAGCGCACCGCTGAGCATGCGCAGCAGGGTCGATTTGCCGGCACCGTTGGCGCCGATGACACCGTAGCAGTTGCCCGGCGTGAACTTGAGGTTAACGTCTTGAAACAAAATGCGTTTGCCAAATTGGATGGCGAGGTCGGAAACAATAATCATATCGGTAAATTTGCCCGCAAAGGTAATAAAAAAATTGCGAGGGGCAAAATTCACATTTCTTAATTGCTTTTTTGCGGGCTATCCGACAAAAAGTGTTAACTTTGTGCAAAACCTTTTTCAAAAACAAAAACTGTCAAGATGAACGAAAACGAATATCTCAACAGCACCCAGTCCGGCGCGTATGCCGCAGAGGAGTGGGCAGTCGCACAGCGCAAACTGATGCGCAACGTGTATTGGTGGATGACCCTTGCCATGGCCCTGACCGGTCTGGTGGCCTACGAAGTGGCTGCGTCGGCCTCAATTATGACGGCCATTTTCACGAACAATCTTCTTTTTTACGGTCTGCTGATCGGCGAGTTGGCGCTCGTCTTTATCCTTTCGGCCCGGATTGAAAAACTTTCCTTCAACACCGCGGCCGTCATGTTTGCGCTCTATTCGCTCATCAACGGTGCCACCTTGAGTGTGATTTTCGTTGCATACACCGCCAGCTCGATTGCCAGCACCTTCTTCGTGACGGCCGGCATGTTTGCCGCCATGGCCATGGTCGGCAGCTTTACCAAACGCGATTTGAGCGGGTTCGGCCGTTTCCTGCTGATGGCGCTGTTCGGCCTGATCATCGCCGGCATCGTGCAAATTTTCTGGCAAAACTCGACCTTCAACCTGATTGTTTCGGGGATTGGCGTGCTGCTTTTCAGCGCCCTGACGGCCTACGACGCCCAGAAGATCAAACGGATGCTCGCCAACTTTGCCGGCGAATCCGACGATTCCGCCCAAAAGGTGGCCCTGCTCGGCGCGCTCAGTCTGTACCTCGACTTTATCAACCTGTTTCTGTACCTGTTGCGCTTTTTGGGCAACCGCCGCTAACGTTTAACCGACTTTTAACCTGATCCATGTATCTCGAAACCATCCAATCGCCCCAAGCTTTGAAGGGGTTGACTGTTAAGGAATTACCGGCTCTTTGTCAGGAGTTGCGCACCACCTTGCTCAAGAAGTTGAGCGAGCACGGCGGCCATATCGGCCCCAACCTCGGCTTTGTCGAGGCGACCGTAGCCATGCATTATGTGTTCGATTCGCCGCAAGACAAGTTCGTCTTCGACGTGTCGCACCAGAGCTATACCCACAAGATGCTGACCGGCCGCATGCAGGCTTTTACCGATGCCGCCCATTACGACGATGTTTCGGGCTATACCAATCCGGCCGAATCGGCCCACGACATGTTCAATGTGGGGCATACCTCCACCTCGGTCAGTCTGGCTTGCGGTTTGGCCAAAGGCCGCGACCTGCTTTCGCAGAAATACCACGTGGTGGCCGTCATCGGCGACGGCTCGCTCAGTGGCGGCGAAGCCTTCGAAGGCCTCAACAATGTGGCCGAACTGGGCACCAACTGCATCGTCATTGTCAACGACAACGAAATGTCCATCCCCGAAAACCGTGGCGGTATGTATCGCAACCTCAAGCAGTTGCGCGATACCAACGGCAAGGCCGAATGCAATTTCTTCAAAGCCATGGGGCTCGACTATGTCTATGAAGACAAGGGCAACGATGTCGAAGTGCTGGTCGAACTGCTGCGCCAGGTGAAGGACACCGACCATCCGGTGGTGGTGCACCTGCATACGCAGAAAGGCAACGGCTACGGCCCGGCCATGCGCAACCGCGAATTCTTCCACTGGGGCTTCCCCTTCGATTTGGCCAGCGGCCAGTGCAAGGTGCAGTTCGAAGGCGAAAACTACCAGGACCTGACGGGTGCCTACCTGATGAACCAGATCAAAACCCGCCCCGAAGTGGTGGCCATTACGGCGGCCATGCCCATGACCTTCGGCTTTACGCCCGCCATGCGTGTCGAGGCCGGCAAACAGTTTGTCGATGTGGGCATTTGCGAGGAGCACGCCATTGCCATGGCGTCGGGCATCGCCAAGGCCGGCGGCCGCCCGGTGTTTGCGCTCAACAGCACGTTTTTGCAGCGCACCTACGACCAGCTGACCCAGGATTTGTCGCTCAACGGCAACCCGGCGGTGATTTTGGTGTTCTACAACGGCGTTTACAGCCTCAACGATGTGACCCACACCGGTTTTCAAGACATTCCGATGATTTCGAACATCCCCGGTCTGACCTACCTGTCGCCGGTGACCAAAGAAGAATATTTCGCCATGCTCGACTGGGCCATGACGCAAAAGCAGGGCCCGGTGGCCATCCGCGTTCCCGAAAGGGTGGTGGCTTCGGGCCAACCCGACAAAACCGACTACAACCAGCTCAACAAATATGAGGTGAAGCAACGCGGCAAACGCGTGGCGCTGTTGGGCCTGGGGGTATTCCAGGCCCAAGCGGCGCAAGCCGCCGCCCTGCTG
Organism: Paludibacteraceae bacterium; assembly: GCA_017960065.1. Taxonomy (GTDB): domain Bacteria; phylum Bacteroidota; class Bacteroidia; order Bacteroidales; family Paludibacteraceae; genus Enterocola. The sequence continues at coordinate 2,317 of JAGCZK010000220.1, read as the reverse complement.
CAACAGCAGGGCATCCGCGCCACACTCATCAACCCCAAGTTCGTCTCGGGTGTTGATACCGGGCTGCTCGAGTCGCTCAAAGCCGACCACGAACTGGTCATGACGCTCGAAGACGGCATCATGGAAGGCGGCTTCGGGGCCAAAATCGCCCAATTCTACGGCGACAGCGCGATGAAGGTGCTGTGCCGCGGCCTGAAAAAGGAATTCTACGACCGGTTCCAAGTCAAGCCGCTGCTGACCGAATTGCGCCTTCTGCCCGAGCAGATTGCGGCCGACATCTTGGCTTTGCTGAATTCAAAATAAATTTAATAATCGTCATTCAATCAAATCATTATGAAAAAAATCCTCTTTCTAGCGGCCCTGATGACCGCAACGTTGTTTACCGCCTGCAACAAGTGCGGATGTGGTCAGGAATGTGCCCAAAAATGCGGTGAAAACTGTGATCAGAAATGTGAAAAGAAATGTGAGCGGCAATGCTGCAACGCCCAGGGCAATGTCGGCGACATCGTTTACAACGCCATCGTTACCCGCAAGAGCGTGCGTGCCTATACCGACCAACCCGTTGACAGCCTCATTATCGACAAAATCCTGCGTGCCGGCATGTCGGCTCCGACGGCGGTCAACAGCCAGCCGTGGGCCTTGGGCGTGATTACCGACCGCGAATTGCTGCAAGTGCTGTCCGATACGCTGCATCAGCGCAACCCGCAAATGGTTAGCGGATGCGCCTTTGCCATCGTCGTTGCCGGCGATATGACCAAAGCCTTCGAAGGCGAAGGTTGGAGTTTCTGGGTGGAGGACTGCTCGGCCATGACCGAAAACATGCTGCTCGCCGCTCACGGCTTTGGCTTGGGTGCCTGCTGGATCGGCGGCTATCCCAACCGCGAAAAAGCGCAGAAAATCGCCGATGTGCTGAACATTTCCGACCGTTATCTCGTGTTGGACGTGCTGACCATGGGCTATCCGGCCGAAGATCCCGATGTCAAGGACAAGTGGAATCCCGAAGCCATTCACTATAACCGCTGGTAAACAGTCGTATGTTGCGCAAAGTCCGCATTCTGCTGGCGTGCCTTTTCGGCCTGGGGCTGACTTGGCTGTTTCTTGATTTTACCGGCATCGCCCACCGCTATTTGGGGTGGATGGCCAAGCTGCAGTTTCTGCCGGCGCTGTTGGCCCTCAATGTGGTGGTTGTGGTCGTCCTGTTGCTGCTGACGTGGCTGCTGGGGCGGGTCTATTGTTCGGTCATCTGTCCGTTGGGCATTCTGCAAGACGTGTTCGCCCATTTCGGGCTCAAAGCCAAACGCAACCGTTACCAGTACCGTAAGCCGCTGACCTGGCTGCGCTATGGGGTGCTGGCCTTGTTTGTCGTGCTGATGCTGATTCCAGGTACGGGCGTCATCGCCAATCTGATCGCGCCCTACAGTGCTTTCGGCCGTATTTGCAGTTCGCTGCTGGCCCCCTTGTATGCGTGGGGCAACAACCTGTTGGCGGCCTTGGCCGAACGGATGGACAGCTATGCCTTTTACGAAACCGATGTGTGGGTCAAATCCGTTGCGACCCTAACAGTGGCGGTCGTCACGCTGGTGCTGCTCGCCGTCTTGTCGTGGCGCGAAGGCCGTATCTGGTGCAACAGCATCTGCCCGGTGGGCACGCTGTTGGGGACGGTGTCGCGTTTCAGTTTGCTGAAAATCCGTATCGACGATGACAAATGCAACCGCTGCGGCCTTTGCGCCCGCAACTGCAAATCGTCGTGTATCGATGCCAAGACCCATCAGATCGACTACAGCCGTTGTGTCGGCTGCATGAATTGTATCGAACGCTGCCATCAGAAGGCGATTTCGCTGGGCCGCGCGAAAAAGAGCGCCGTTGTCGCCGTCGAGACGGCACCCGACGCCTCGCGCCGCGGATTTTTGGCGGTAGGGGCCGTGTTGGCGGCCGATGCTGTGATGGCGCAGAAAAAGAAGATCGACGGCGGACTTGCCGTTATCGCAGACAAGCGGATACCCGAACGCCAGACCCCGGTTAAACCGGTGGGAGCGCAAAGTCTGCGCCATTTTTCGGCCCATTGTACGGCCTGCCAGTTGTGCGTGTCGGCCTGCCCCAACGGGGTGTTGCGTCCGAGCCGCGACCTGGGGTCGCTGATGCAACCCGAAATGTCGTTTGAGCGCGGGTGGTGCCGCCCCGAATGCGTCCGCTGCTCGCAAGCCTGTCCGACCGGGGCTATCCGGCCCGTGACGGTCGAAGACAAGAGTGCGGTGTCGGTCGGCTATGCGGTGTATGTGCCCGAAAACTGTATTGTGAACACCGACGGGGTGCCCTG
>JAGCZK010000219.1 GCA_017960065.1 Paludibacteraceae bacterium | reverse complement strand
AGCGTTGGGGTTCCACCTCTTCCCATTCCGAACAGAGAAGTTAAGCCCAATTGCGCCGATGGTAGTGCGTATAGTGTGAGAGTAGGTAGCCGCCGTTTTTCGAAGAGCCTTGTGTCATCCGACACGAGGCTCTTTTTTTTGCCGTTACCCGTCTTGTGATTCTCGCAAGAATTCGTTATTTTTGTTCATCAAACTGTTCTCACGCACTGATACGATTAATTTATGGCAAGCGAAATCATCCTAATTAGCATCTCGGGCGATGACCGCCCTGGTGTAACCGCCTCTGTTACTGAGATTTTAGGCAAGTTCAATGCAGTTATCCTCGACATTGGTCAGGCCGATATCCACCACACCTTGTCGTTGGGTATCCTGTTTAAGATGGACGATGACGTGCAGAGCGGACATATCCTCAAGGAAATCTTGTTCAAATGCTCCGAAATGGGTGTGCAGGTGCGGTTTACCCCCATTCCCGAAGACGAATACCAGCAATGGGTGGGTCGTCAGGGCAAACAGCGCTATGTGGTTACCGTGTTGGGCAAAGTGATTACCGCCAACCAGTTGTCGTTGGTGACCAAGGCCATTTCGGCACAACAACTCAATATCGACAGCATCAAGCGACTGACCGGGCGGCCGTCGTTGCGCGAGCAGGACGATGAAAAAATCCGCTCGTGTATCGAACTTTCGCTGCGTGGCGAACTGCAGGACAAGGCGGGCCTCTCGGCCAAATTTCTGGAACTGTCGGCGTCGGAAGGCATCGACATCTCGTTTCAGAAAGACGACATGTACCGCAGGGCGCGCCGCCTGATTTGTTTTGATATGGACTCGACCCTAATCAAGACCGAGGTAATCGACGAATTGGCCGACCGTGCCGGTGTGGGGGCGCAGGTGCGCGCCATTACGGAGTCGGCCATGCGGGGCGAAATCGACTTTACCGAAAGTTTTACCCGTCGGGTCGCCTTGCTCAAGGGCCTCGACGAGTCGGTGATGATTGATATCGCCGAACACTTGCCGTTGATGGACGGCGCCGAGCGTCTGATGACCGTGCTGAAAAAATTCGGATTCAAAATCGCCATATTGTCGGGTGGTTTCACCTATTTCGGACAATACCTGCAAAAGCGTTTCGGCATCGACTATGTCTATGCCAACAACCTCGAAATCATCGACGGCAAGCTCACCGGTCGCTATCTGGGCGATGTGGTTGACGGCAAGCGCAAAGCCGAATTGCTGCAACTGATTGCGCAGGTCGAAAAGATTGACCTGCGTCAAGTGGTGGCTGTTGGTGACGGCGCAAACGACCTGCCTATGCTCAATTTGGCCGGTCTGGGCATCGCATTTCATGCAAAACCCAAGGTAAAGGCCAATGCCAAACAGTCGATTTCCACTTCCGGACTCGACGGTATCTTGTACTTCTTGGGCTACCGCGACGTGCACATCGATGCACAATAAGCCTTAGGAAAGTTGTGCCAACATCGATTCGGCTTCGGCGATGGAGTTGAGTTTGCCGACATCAATCAGCCGAAGGTTCTCGGCTACGCTGGCTTGTAGGTGGGCACGCAGGCAGACGTCGAGGTAAAAATCCATAATCGGGAATTTCTCCGGCCATCCTTCCATCAACGGGAATAGGGATGGTGAGAAGACGTGTATGCCGCTAAAGGCGTATTCGTGAAGTGTTTCGGGCCGAGCGTCCGTCAGCGGACTGCGCAGTTGGCCGGTGGTTTTGTTGAGCCAGGCCCGCAAACGGCCCTCGTCATCAAAAAGCAGTGCGCGCGAGGATGCCCGCCGGCTGACCAGTAGCGTGGCGTCGGCCTGGCTGTGGATGTGGGCTTGGTAGAGCGCTGACAAATCGGTGTCCGACAAGATGTCCACATTGTGTATCAGAAAGGGTTCGTTGCCCAGTAGGGGCGCCGCTTTGCGGATGCCGCCTCCCGTTTCGAGCAGTTGCCCGCTTTCGTCGGAGATGCGGATGTCGATGCCAAAATTTTGATTTGCCCGAAGAAATTCGATGATTTGCCCGGCAAAGTGGTGCACGTTGACGACAATGTGGTCGAAACCGGCACGTTTGAGTTTGACGATGGTGCGCTCGAGCAGCGTTTGCCCGCCAATGCTGACCAGGGCTTTGGGAATCGTGTCGGTGATGGGCTTGAGTCGGGTGCCGAGGCCGGCGGCAAAAATCATGGCGTTCATAAGGTGATGTCTATGTGTTGTTCGCGGTGAATCAGCCGTACGCGCACCCCTTGTTCGGCCAGGTGTCGGGCCAGGTGTTCTGCGGCATAAACTGAGCGGTGTTGTCCGCCGGTACATCCGAACATGACCTGCAGGTGCGTGAATCCGCGTTTTTGGTAGCGGCTGACCGTTTGGTCCACCAAGGCATATACATGCTGCAGAAAAACGGTGATTTCCCCATTTTTCTCCAAAAAGTCCATCACAGGCTTGTCGCGCCCGGTGATGTTTTTGTACTCGGGATACCGGCCCGGATTGTGAATGCTGCGGCAGTCGAAGACATAGCCTCCGCCGTTGCCGCTAAAATCGGTCGGATAGCCTTTTTTATACGAAAAACTCATGACCTCGACCGTCAGCTGTCCGTCGTTAGGCGCGGCAGCCGGGTAGATTGTTGTCAGTTGACGGAGCAAGTCGCAAAGGTAGGGCAGCCGGTCAAAGTCGTTGTCGCTTAAAAATTCGCGAACGAGGGCCAGGGCCGGGATAATGCTCTGGATAAAGTGCGCCTTATGTTCGACCAGCCCCCGGAATCCGTAGGCCCCCAATACTTGGATGAGTCGAAACAGGACAAACGGGCGCAGTTGCTGCCGGAAATCCTCTTTGGAGCAGGGGTGGTACGGCTGCAGGGCCTCCACATAGCAGTCGGTCAGCGACTCGCGTTGGGCGGCGCTATAGCCGGCTTTGGCCTGATAGACAAACGAGGCCAGGTCGTAGTAAAACGGGCCTTTGCGTCCTCCCTGGAAGTCGATGAAGTAGGGTTGTCCATTGCAAATCATGACGTTGCGCGACTGGAAATCGCGGTACATGAACGTGGGGCTTTCGTACGACAGCAGCCAGTCGGCCAGCAAGTTGAATTCTTCTTCGAGCCGGACCTCGTCGGGTTCGATGCCCGACGGTTTGAGAAACTCGTATTTGAAGTAGTTGAGGTCCCAAAAGATGCTGCGGCGGTCGAATTGGGCGATGGGGTAGCAAACCGAAAAGTCGAGGCCTTGTGCGCCTTCGAACTGCAGTCGGGGCAGCTGGGCGACGGTTTGTTTCAGCAGGCTTTGTGTGCGCTCTCCGCTCGGGTCTTGCTGGATCAGCCCGAACAGGTCTTCGCTCCCCAAATCCTCGGTGATATATGCGGAAAAGTCCTCCGTGTGGGTCAGCACACGGGGGACTTTCATTCCATTTTCGGAGAAATGTCTGCTGAGCGAGACAAACGCCTTGTTTTCGGGGATAGAGGTGCCGATGACTCCGATTACCGAAAGGTTCCCGTCGGAAATGCGGTAGTACTGGCGGTTCGAACCCGAGTTGGTGATGGCGGTTTGTTGTTGCGGCTCATGACCGTACAAGGCGGCAAACAACTCAGTCAGACGCTTCATGGCAACTTACTTCGGGCGGTTCGCCTTGAGTTCGTAAATCTCTTTTTCCTGATCGGTCAAGGTTTCTTTGGCTTTGAGCATTTCTTTTTGGTTGTCGGCTTGCGCTTTCTCCAATTTCACTTTCTCATTTTCCAGTTTCTTGATGGCTTTTTCCTCTTTGGCCACTTGTTTCGGATCTACGCTAACGGCGTTCGGACCTTTGGCAATGGTCTGTTGGGCTTTGGCCTTGTTCAGGTTGTCGGAGTTTTTGCGGGCCTTGGCCTCGAGGCTGCGTTGCTCTTTGTTGAGTTTGTCGAGTTCTTTTCTGGTTTTTTCGTAAGCCTTTTCCGCATTTTCAATTTTTTTGTTGTGCAGGTAAGCCTGAATGTCGAGGTCGAGTTCGTCGAGCCACGTTACGATGCGTTGGCGGGTTTGCGGGTTGTGCAAGTCAACGTAGTTGTTGTAACCGGTGGTCATGAGCACCATCACCGAACCGGCCGATTTGTTTCCGCTGAATCCCAGATACAAATCGAAATTGTTGTCCCACAAATAGTTGTATTTGACGCCCATGAACGAGAAGAATCCGTTTTTAGCCTTTTTTCCTTTCAAACCTTCTCTTTCGAGACGTTCCAAAACAGCGGCTTGGATAACCTCAATGGGGTATTCGTAATCTCTCGAGAGTACGTTAACCATTACTTTTTCAGGACCATTGACAGTCTTGTAGTCCGTCGAAGCGGCGCAGAGGGAACTGATGCCCAGGAAGAAAGCGCCGGCAATTGCGATAAGCGTTTTTTTCATTTTGATAAAGTTTTTAATGTTCTGCAAAATTAGTAAATTCTATCATTAGGTGGTGCTTCTTTTCTTAAAAATCAAAGTCCATGTCTTCGGTCTCGGAGTTTTCCTCCCGGTCTTTGCCCTTCTTGTTTTTGCCCCCCTTCATGTCGCCAAACTTGTAGCTGAGATTGATTCGGTAGGTGCGTCCGTTGGAGGTCCGGCCGGCCTCCTGATAGAAGTTGTCGCCGTAGGTGGTGTCGTCCGAACGGAAACGCGAGTTCAGCAGGTCGCGCACCGACACGGTCAGGGAGAGTTTCCGTTTGAGGAAGAAGGCCTTGAAGCCGATGTCCATGGAGTAATTGTGGCTGACCTTTCCTTGGGCAATCAGGCGGGGCGAGTTGTAGTTGGCGCTGATTTGTGCCGACAAGTTGTCGATGATGCGGATGCCCGCATTGATTTTTGCCCGCCACGAAAAGTTTTCGGTTTTGCTGATATGGTACTCCTCGTTCCCTCCCAGTTGGTAGTAAAAGGCGCTGACCGAGGTGGTGAGGTCGAGGTAGTCGCGAAACAGCTTGTTCTTCGCCACCAGCTCGGCACCGGCGTTTTGGGCGTATGTGATGTTTTCGTAGGTGGTGTTCATGGTGTCTTGTTTGACGATGCGCACCTGCTCAATCACGTTTTCGGTGTACCGGTAATACAGGCTTGCCGTCAGGGTGTGGCGGTCCCAGTTCTTGAGGTAGTTGAATTCGACCACATTGGCGAACTCGGGCATCAGCTCGGGGTTGCCGTAGGTAACGTTGGTCTGGTCCGAACGGTCTTTGAAACTGTTGATGCGGCGTCCGCGCGGACGGTTGATGCGACGGGTGTAGTTGAGTTGCAGCTCATTCTCCTTGGGAAGCGTAAAACTCAGGTAGGCTGTCGGATATACCTGAAAGTAGTCGTTTTTGGATTGGTTGGCGTTGATCAGGGTGTATTACCCGCGCAGACCGACCTGAAACGAAAACCAGCGGATCTGGTTGCCGTAGGAGGCGTATGCCGCATAAACCTGTTCCTGATAGTTGAAGGGGTTGGTCTTGTCGGGATCTTCGGCCCACCCGTTGATGACGGTCGAGTCGAAGGTTTGGTCAAAACTCCGGTTGAAGGCCAAGTCGGCTTTCATACCGGCTTCCAGACGCGATTTCTTGGAAAACATGTTGAGGTAGTCCACTTGGGCCGAGAAGCTGTTGTTGTGGTTGGTCACCGTTTGCTTTTGGAACAGCTCGCTGACCAGGCCTCCCGACTGGTTGGTGTCGTGGTAGCGGCTGGCCGAGGCATTGTGTTGCCCGCGGTGGGTGATGTTGGCCGAGATCTCGTGTTTGTCTTTGACAAAGTAGTGCCGGTAATCGGCGCTGAGGTTGTAAAATCCCATTTCGCCATGGCCGTGGGTGTTCCGCTCGTTGGCATTGAGCTCGAGCGTGTCGGCAATGGTGCTTTGGTATTGCATCCGCTTGTTGT
>JAGCZK010000218.1 GCA_017960065.1 Paludibacteraceae bacterium | reverse complement strand
GGCGAACTGATGGATTTTGATAACGGCCATGAGCAGCAGCATGATGAAGAGCGACAGCAGACCGCTGCGGCCTTCCGAAAGGCAGATGCAGACGGCCAGTACAAGGCCGATGGCCCACAGGGCGATTTTTTCGCCTTTGGAAACGCCTTCGCGGGTGCTCAGGTAGGCGTAAATGAAGACGATGCTGACATTGAGGAAGAAGTTGACCACCATGTGCGAGTTGACATGGTCGATGCGCGAGTACTGCCATACGGTCAGCAAGCCCTTCCCGGCCACGGCGCTGTAATCGGCCAGGGCGAGCAAATGGACCATTGCCAGCAGACTGCCGCCGATAAACGCATACATGACGGGGCGGAGGCGGAAACGGTCGTTCCAACCGGTCAGGCCGGCAATCGCAAAGCCGCCCAGCGGGTAGCGGAAGGAGGAGTAATACGAAAATCTGGTGGAAGAGCCTTCCCACAGATGGTAGAGGTAAAACAGCAGGAAGAACAGCAATACCAGGCTGTACCAGGTTTTTTCTTTGGTCCAGCGATAGTTGCGCCACTTTTGGTCAATCACAAATTCGAGGGCCGTGCATCCGAAAAAGAAATACAGCACCATGCGCTGGAAGTCGGAAAATCCGTAAATCATGGTACAGATCAGCAGCAGAAATCCGGCAAAAGTGGCCTGGTGCAGAAGACTGGAGAGCTTATTCATAGATATAGGCATAGTTTCTTGACAATTGTTTCGGGGGCGATGCCGTTCATGCAGGCCCAATCGCCCCGTTTACAGGGTTTGGCGCCCCATTCCGAACAGGGGCGGCACGGCAGGTCGCACTGCACATAGCGGTCTTCGCTCTGGTTCCAGGGGCGGAAGCCGACGTGGGGGTGCGAGGGGCCCCAGACCGATACGACCGGCGTGCCGGTCAGCGATGCCAGGTGCATGTTGGCCGAGTCCATCGACAGCATCACCGAAAGGCGGCTCATAACGCCCAGTTCTTCGAGCAGGGTGTAGCGTCCGACCAGCGAAGTGGTTTGCGGGTATTTGGCGGCCCATTGCGACAGGATTTCGGCTTCGCGGGCGCCTCCTCCAAACAAAAAGACCTGCACTTTGGGCAGGGCGGTCAGTTGGGCCAGTACGGCTTCGGTCTTTTCCAACGGATAAACCTTGCCTTCGTGTGCCGAAAAGGGGGCGATGCCGATCCAGGGTTCGTCTCCCGCCTCGAGCGGGCAGTCGGGGGTCAGGGCCTTGAAGGTCCACCGGATGGGGAAGCCAAGGGCTTCAAACACATCGGCAAAGCGCTGGTAATAGGCTTCCAGTGGCCGGTGTATGCGGTGTTGCAGCAACGCGAGGCGTTCGCGTTTGCCTTTGTCGCGAAAGGCGATTTTGGCCCCCTGCAGCCACAGGCAGGCGTCGAGCACCCACGAACGCATCACATGGTGCAAATCGGCGACATAGTCGATTTTAAGCGGCCGCAGGTGTTGGCGGTAAAAGCGGAGAAGGCCCCCAAAGGAGCCGTATTTTTTGAGGTCGATGCCGACAACCTGCACATTCGACGGGGCGGCCGCAAACAACGGAGCGAACTGGGGTTTGGTCAGTACGTACAGCTGGTGTTGCGGGTAATTGTCGGCAAAGGAATAGAGGGCGGGGACGCTGATGGCCACATCTCCCATTGCCGCTAGCCGAATGGCAAGGAACTTACTCATTTATTGGCATATAAAACGGGGTTCAGGGCCGGGTCGTTGTACATTTTCATCTGCTTGTATGTTTTCATGTACTTGCGGCCGGCGGCGATGTCGTCGAGCAATTGTCCGAGGGCGGTCGAAAGGTCCTGTTTCTGCTCGAGCAGCACCGACAGTTTGTTGGCGCAGGCGGCGTGGTGGGCCGGATCCGCATCCTGACGGTCCACTTGCTCCTGCATGTGGTAAATCTTCAGGAAAAGAATGGAATAGCGGTCCACTGCCCAAGCCGGCGATTCGGTGTTGATGGTGGCACCGGGCAACACGTTGGTTTGACGGTATTGGTCCAGAAAATAGCTGTCAATCAGCTCCACCAGGTCGGTGCGGTCTTGGTTCGACTTGTCGATACGGCGTTTGATGGCCAGGGCCTCCACCGGGTCGATCTTCGGGTCGCGGATGATGTCTTCCAAGTGCCATTGTACGGTATCGATCCAGTTCTTGAGGTACAACCAGTATTCAATGGATTTTTCGGGGTACGGGTTGGCGATAGGGGTGTCTACGTTGTCTTTGAGATGGTAATCGGCGATGGATTTTTCAAAGATCGTATTGCAAAGCTGAATGAAGTTATTTTGCATAGACAAAAAATTTTGATGCAAAGATACATCAAAGCGATGGATAATACAAATTTACCTGCCTATACAATCGAAGAGAAGCGTTCGGGAATGCGAATGACCCATTTGATGCCCATCATAGCGGGTTTGTTCAGGGCGTAGAACGGGCGGAACCAGGTCTGTATAAAGCGGGCGACGGGCATGTAGCGGTCGGCATTGCGGGCTTTGAGCGACGTTACCTGGCGGATGGTGCGGGTGCGTTTGGCGATGTGGCGGCCCCACCCGGCGGCCATGCGGTCGGCGTCCGAAAAGCGGGCTTGGATCATGCCGTCGTCGAAGTATCCGAAGTGGAGCAGGTACAGGTGCCGGTCGATATGAAAATTGTGTCCTTTGACGCGGTGGAACCCCGACCCCCACAAGACGGGGCGGTTAACGACCGAAGGTTTGGTGTAGCGCGACGACAAGACGGCGTAGTGGCGCTGCTGCAGAAAGGGCAGCGAGGCGTCGATCGGGCCTTCCTGCTGGAGGTGCTGGCCGACGTCGAGGCCCAGGCCCGACAAGCTGGTGTGGATGTTGCATCCGGAGAGGTACTCGCCCAGGCTTTTGCCCAATTGGGGGTCCACCACCAAAAATTCGTCGGCATCGACACCGATGACCAGGTCGTATTGCCGGAGCAGTTCGGCCTGACGGTCCGACAAAAAGCGAAGGCGGCGTTTTTCGGCGGCAACCACTTGTCCGCCAAGGCGTTCGACGGCCGTGACATGGGCCGGGCCCTGGTAGTCGGGCAGCGACTGGTCGAGCCCGTCGAGCCAGATGTAGAGGTTCTCTTCTCCGAGTTGCGCGCCGTAATAGGCAATCCATTTTTTCAGGAAAAACGCATCGTTTCGCGCCATTGTTATCGCACATATCCGCTTCATGATGCAAAGGTATGGATTTTTTTCGTAATTTTGCCAGGTCATTCACAAAGATATGTCAACGCTCGAACAAATCTCTTTGCCGGTTCTCCCGATGATGGAGCAGTTTCGCCAAACCTGTGCCCAGGCGCTCCAGAATGAGAACGCCCTGCTGACACAAGTGGTTTTGCATGTTCAGGCTTCGTCGGGCAAACAAATGCGCCCGCTGCTGGTGATGCTGTCGGCCGCGCTGCTGGGCGGCGGGAGCGATTCGAGCTATCATGCCGCAACGGCGGTCGAACTGCTGCATGTGGCCAGCCTGATGCACGACGATGTGGTCGATGAGTCGGCCATGCGGCGGGGCAAGCCGTCGGTCATGGCGCAGTTTGGCAACAAGGTGGCGGTGCTCGGTGGCGATTATTTCTTATCGACCTCGCTGAGCGAGTCGGTGCTGACGGGTCGTCTCGATGCGGTGGCGGTGATTTCAGAATTGGGCCAGACCCTGGCCAACGGTGAGCTCTTGCAGCTCGATTGTGCCCTGAGGCGCAATTTCTCGGAAGAGGTCTATTTTTCGGTTATCCATTGCAAAACGGCTGCGCTGTTTGAGGCCTGCGCCCGCTTGGGAGCGATGACTTCGCTGGGGGGAACGGACGAGGATGCCAACCGGCTGGCGCTGTTTGGCGAGCGCCTCGGACGGTGTTTCCAGATAAAGGACGATTTGTTGGACTACGCTTCGGCGGAGGAGGTGGGCAAGCCTACGGGCAACGACATCCGCGAGGGCAAGTTCACGCTGCCGCTCATCCATGTGTATGAGCAGGCCGATGAGGCCAAGCGCAACGAAATGCTGCGTCTCTTGGAGGAGGCCGATGTCGAGCGTTTGCAGGAAATGGCGCGCCGCGACGGCGGCATCCGCTATGCCACCCAATGCCTCGAGCGTCTCAAGGCCGAAGCCGAGGCCTGCCTTTCGGTCTATCCCGACAGCCCCGTCAAGTCGTCGCTCTTGCTCTACCTCGACTACGTTTCCTCCCGCAGCTACTGAACCGGAGGCTCCGAAAAGGCGGCTATTTCCCAGTCGCGTTTGGCCGAGTCGTCAGGAGTAGGCATTCCTTCGATGACAAACAATTTATGGCAGAGGCAATTATAAGTTGCTAAAAACAGAAATATTTTGGCAACAGGTCTCTCCTAATTGGAAATGTTGCCCTTCAGTAGCGTGGATGTGGCCGAAGAGATGCCATTTGGGTTTAGCATTCCGTACAAAGTTAAGGATTTCGATAGAACCAAATCCTTCATCGAGGATGCCGTATGGCGGGCAGTGGGTAACCAGGATGTCAAGGTCCTTAGGGATATCCTCATCGGAAATAAGAGAATTCCCAGAGAAGGAGCCTATGATTACTCCGTCGCAATCAATAACGGCATCCTGAAGCACGGTAATTCCGGTTGCTTCGAACTGTTTGACGATATCATCCGCCTGGTCCAGATCAAAAGACAGCTCATGATTACCAGGCACAAAAATCTTCCACTTGGCCGGTAAGGACGAGAACCAGGTGATGAAGTCATCATACTCTCCGCCCTTCAGGTCATCCTCCACAGCGTCCCCGGCGCAGATGATAACACCTGCATCCTCCGGCACCTGCAGGGCACGATGATGGCCGTGGGTGTCGGAGAAGGCGAAGATATTTTGTTCGTTTAATATAATCATTGACCGCAGTCTGGATAAATATGATACAGAATACCCTTAAGTTTTGTTTCATCTACACCCAAGGTTTCGTATTCGGTATTCCAGATGGATTCCCAGTCTGAAGGGCTTTCTATACTATAATCGCCAAAACCATTAAGAAAGCCGACATATAGGATTCTCGCTGGAATATGGCATATTTTGTTGCAAAAGAAAGCGAAAGCAAGTCGGTTGGCGAGCTGGTAGCAGTTTGTCCTACGCCAATTGATTTTATTGTCAATACCGAGCCACTCTTTTGCGGCATTCATGGCTCGATCTATTTGATGCCGACTGTCAATACTCTTAGCCTTACACTGCTGATATGCTTCTCTTTCATTTGCCTTGGCTTCTACAAAATACCAGACTCCATCCATAACAAAGATTCCATCCCAGTTCATTGATGACCCGCCTTGAGGCCAAAAGGATTTCCACTTCTCCTGGATGTCTTGATAGTGATCCAGATGTTGAAAGCATTCTATTCCGGTCAACTCTCCATCTCCGGACTTGCGTTCTTTATCATAGGGATAATCGAGCCAACGAATGGGTTCGAATACACCTGTTGAATTCTGTATTAAGGCATCCAATTCTTCTCTATGGTGCCCAAGGAAACGTAGCAGCTGATACTCGCTTCCATATCCTAATGCCATTTCTGCCATCAATCTCAAAACTTATAATTTATACCCATTTCAATCTCTACTTTCTTTATCCAGCAATTGATAGATTGTGAACTCGGAAAATGAAATGGCATTGTTTGATTAACACAAAGAGACTTTACGAAATCATTAAAAGCATT
>JAGCZK010000217.1 GCA_017960065.1 Paludibacteraceae bacterium | reverse complement strand
ATTCCGCCGGCAAAGCGGCCGTCGGAGAACAGCAGGGCCGCCGGGCCGTCCCACGGTTCCATCAAAATGGAATAGTATTCGTAAAAGGCCTTGAGGTCTTCGCTGATGGGGTTCTTGTCGTTGAAGGATTCGGGCACCAGCACGCTCATGGCGTGGGGCAGCGACAGGCCCGACATCAGCAAAAACTCGAGCACGTTGTCGAGGCTGGCCGAATCGGACATGCCCGGTTGCACGATGGGCGAGATTTCTTTGATATCGCCTAGCGCCTCGCTCGAGAGCACACTTTCGCGAGCCTGCATCCAACCGCGGTTGCCGCGAATGGTGTTGATTTCGCCGTTGTGCGCCAAGAGGCGGAAGGGTTGCGCCAGGCTCCAGGTCGGGAAGGTATTGGTACTGAAGCGCGAGTGCACCAGGGCCAGACCACTCGAAAAGTAGGGGTTGGTGAGGTCGGCAAAATACTGGCGTACCTGCATCGACGACAACATGCCCTTGTAAATCATGCTGGTATTGCTCAGCGAGCACACATAGAACTGGCTGTAGCTTTTGGCCATGGCCTCGTCGGTGGCGGCTGCCTGCAGGGCGGCCACCCGTTTTTCGATTTTCTTACGGATCAGGTAGAGTCTGCGCGGGAAGGCTTCGAGCCTCTCGTCGGTCACCCCGGTCACAAACAGCTGTTTGATGTCGGGTTCGGTGCTGCGGGCGGCTTCGCCCAGACAGTCGGCATGGACGGGCACATCGCGCAGGGGCATGAGCTGCAACCCTTCGCGGGCCACCTCATCGCTGATGACGGCCAGAATTTTCTTTTGGGCCACCTGGTCCTTGGGCAGAAACACCAGACCCGTGCCGTACTTGCCGCGTTCGGGTACCGGAATGCCCTGCAACAGAATGAACTCGTGCGGAATCTGTACGAGAATTCCCGCACCGTCGCCGTCTTTGCCCACTTCGGCACCGCGGTGACGCATATTTTCCAACACCTTCAAGGCATTGTCCACCAACTCATGGCTTTTGCTGCCATGAATGTTCACAATCATGCCGACACCACAGGCATCGTGTTCGTAGTCGGCTTGGTATAAACCTTTCTGTATCATAATGTCACGCTTTATTTCTTAGTTAACCAACCAGCCAGACGTTGGAGTGCCTCGTCGGTCTGTTCGTGTGTTCCAAATGCCGTCAGCCGCACATAGCCTTCGCCCGAAGGGCCGAAACCGACCCCGGGAGTGCAGACCACCGCCGTTTCGTGCAACATGGCCTCGAAGAACTGCCACGAGTCCATGCCTTGCGGCGTGCGCACCCATACGTAGGGGGCGTTGCTTCCGCCGAAATAGCGCAGGCCCAACGCTTGCAGGGTCTCGCAGATTTTTTGTGCATTGCGCATGTAGTAGGCAATGCTCTGCTCCACCTGCTCGCGGCCTTCGGGGCTGTAAACCGCCTCGGCGGCACGCTGGCTCAGGTAGCTGGTGCCGTTGAACTTGGTCGATTGCCGGCGCACCCAGAGGGGGTTGAGCGCCACGCGCCGACCGTCGCGGGTCTTGGCCGTCAGCTCTTTGGGAACGACGGTGTATCCGCAGCGGAGTCCCGTAAAGCCGGCCGTTTTGGAAAAACTATGAAACTCGGCGGCCACTTCACGGGCTCCTTCCAGCTCATAAATGCTGTGCGGTATATCAGGATCCTGGATATAGGCCTCGTAGGCGGCGTCGTACAAAATGACGGCGTCGTGCTCGCGGGCATAATCGACCCACGTCTGGAGCGCCTGTCGCGTAATGACCGTTCCGGTCGGATTGTTAGGGTAACAGAGATAAATGACATCCACCTGCTCGCGGGGCAACTCGGGCATAAAGCCGTTTTGGGCATCGCAAGCCAGGTACACCACCTTCGACCAATGGCCGTCGGAGAGCAGTTCGCCGGTACGACCGCCCATCACGTTCGAATCGACATAGACCGGATAAATCGGGTCGGTGACGGCAATGCGGGCGTCGGCGCCAAACAGTTCCTGAAAGTTGCCCGTGTCGCTCTTCGCGCCGTCGTTGATGCAGATTTCGTCGGGCGACATGGCAATGCCGCGGGCCTCGAAATCGTGTTTGACAATGGCTTCGCGCAAAAATGCGTAGCCCTGCTCGGGGCCATAGCCCCTGAACGTGGCGGCATCGCCCATCTCCCGGGCCGCGCGCTGCAGCGCCTCCACCACCGCGGGAGCCAGCGGACGGGTCACGTCGCCGATGCCCAGGCTGATGATCTCGCGATCGGGATGCTGCTCGCGGTAGGCCCGCACCTTGGCGGCTATCGTCGAGAACAGGTACGCCCCCGAAAGTTTGAGGAAATTTTCGTTAATTTGTGCCATATCATGCGTTTATGTTCATGTCTTTTTTTCAGAAAGCCGTATCGGACGCCAGACTCACCTGCCCGTCGAAGACGAAGGCAGCCGGGCCGGTCATATAGACGTGGTTATCCGATTCGCGCCTTTCGATTTCGAGGCTGCCGCCGTCCATGTCGATGCGGCTCTTGCGGGGAGCCAAACCGCGCAATGCGGCAGCCACGGCGGTGGCGCAGGCGCCTGTTCCGCAAGCTTGGGTCACCCCACTGCCCCGCTCCCACACCCGGGTACGGATGCCGCCGTCGGGGCCGACTTGGGCAAACTCAATGTTGCACCGTTCGGGAAATGCCGGATGCACCTCGAGCTTCGGGCCCGTCACCGACACCTGGTCCACCTCGTCGGTAAACACCACAAAGTGGGGGTTGCCCATCGAAACGAAGACCCCGTCGCAGGGCGACTTT
>JAGCZK010000216.1 GCA_017960065.1 Paludibacteraceae bacterium | reverse complement strand
TGTTTGAGAGAAATTGATGCCGAAATCTGTAAAATCGGCACAATCAGGAAAGGGGCTGTCTGTCTCAAATGGAACGTATGGTTTGCAATGTCGATGCAGGAGATACCTATCCCCAATATAATTACGGAAACTATCAGACAGAGGTCAAGATGAAGACTTAGCACTGTTTTTAATGCCGGGATGGTTTTCCCCGGATTTTGTTTGTGCAAACGGCTTGCCCCTTCCAATAGGAGGTGATTTGGAAGTACGGGTGCGCCTAAAATCAATAGCGACATGGCTCCGAACCAGTCTTTGGAGATTAGCCCGTCAACTAGTGATAGAATCGAAAAGCATAGGACTTCGGCGGCTGTGTATAAACGAGCCAGTTGAATCGGGGTGCGTGTGGTTTTGGAACGGGATGTCATGGTATGTTTTTTTGAGTTTCAACCTCGGCTGTTACCTCATTTCTTTCTGATACTGTCCGTCGTACATGATATACCTTTCGCAGAAGATGGTATCGGTATAGGTCTCTTGGGTGCGACCGTCCGTTACGCTACGTTCGGTGTAGCAGATTAGGTCAGGGTAGCCGTCGTGCGTCAATGCATTGTCGTCTGAAGTGATTGTTCTCCTTTCGGCATGGCTGTTGCCAAGTGAATCCTTGCTCAAACTTGAAACAGGAAGGTTCTTCAATACGAATCGTTTGCTCTCAATGTCGAAAAAGGCGTAATACTCTTCCTCCAGAATATCTTTTTTGTAGACAAGCGCTATCAAAGGCATTCCGTTTGCTTTTTGCAGACATCCCTCATAACGAAGAAAATAGTTTAATGAGTCGGCAGGTTGTGTGAGCGGGGTGATATCCGAAACCGAATCCTTTAGAGTGGCGGTGCCTTTTTTCAAATCAAACCGCAGGTAGCCGAAACACTTGCAGAAGTTGCAAAATATGCAGCATAGACAGGAGTCGTTTCTGAAAATATCACTAACGGCTTCTGTGTCGTAATGGATTTCGTCTGGATTCTTGTGGTTTATGCACTCAATCATATATTGGATGTCTCCGAGATGTTCTCTCGGGGCGAGAGTTGCGTCCGTTCTGTCTTGCGTGAACTTGTCTTTGTTGAAATAACTGTACCGGTAGTGGATTCTTGGTTTATGAGTCCAGTGGCAGGTTTGGTTGGTCTCGTCGACAATCAGCGTGTCTTGTTTGAAAGTGACAATGGTGTCGCCATGCCAGATACAGTCTTCGCGATATATCTCGTGCCAATTGTATTTGATCAGGATGTTGTGATCGGACTGTGCAAACGAACTGTCACTTTGCTCTGTACTTTTTTCCTTGAAAAACGTTCCGTATCCGACTGCACATAGGGATAGTGTCAGGACAATGACGGTGCTTGTGTCAACCCATTTGTTTCGGATACCTTTTGAGATGATGAGGTAAACAGTTGAGATTAAGGCATAGAGACCGAAAACGATTAGTAACAGATATAGATGGTAGAATGGTAGGAGCATTATGGTCAAGAAAGGAAATGAACCGAATGGATGCCCGAAGTCGTCATCGTAAAAGACACTTAAGTCGGGGGCTGGCTGGAACGAAAAGACAAAAAAATTGGCGATGGTCAGCGCCCACATGCTAAATAACAGGAATTTCCGGTATTTTTCAGTATTCTTCATCGGTCAGTTGGTCTTGATATGAAAAATGGGTGTCGAATAGGAGCGAATCTCCAAGAAACAGATCTCCATCAACGGACCTGTAATACCGGTTGTCTGGGGCAACGACGATATGACCGACCTTGTTTCGGTCTAACAATTGCTCGTGGTTGAAATACACTAAAGAAGCAGGAAGGTAAAGTGTGTTGCACTGTATGTTGCTACAGTGTCCGTATGTGGTGGCGGACAAAACATGGTAGGTGGTGCCATTGTAGACGATGCTATCCGGGATGACCAGGTTGCAGTCGTTGTGAGTGCGATATTCCACGGCTTCCAGCAGGTGCTTCTCTTTGTCAATGTATTCGAATTTGATATAGGATGCCTGGCTCGTGACGGTAAGTCCGTACGGGGTCTTTTCAATTATAGGGAGTGCTGGAGTGGCAAATAGGATATGGGTGTAGATGGCGGCGGAGGCGCAGCCTGTTATGAGGCAGACGAATGTTGCGACCAATTGTCTGGCATTGATGGTCTTCCGAGTCGATTGGTGTTTTTTGCCTTTGCGTGATTTGAAATACAACCAGATGGCATAAGGGATGTTGCAGAGCCCATAAAAACCAGCGATATTTACCAGTGTCAGAAGGAATCGTTTTTTCTGTCCGGATACGCAATGGATAATGAGGATTTCGGTCATAAAATGAACCAGCAGAAGCGGAAGGAATGGCCACAAGTGAAAGCGAGTCAGGATAATCAGTCCGACGTTAATCGAGAATTTCCCGAGAAGAAAAATTACGTGTTTCCAGGCGATTGTGTAAAACCTTCCTTGCAGACTGCAAAGCCGGTGGAGTGCGATCGTTTTCAGCATTACTGAAATCAGTATCGGCGTGCAAGTCAGGTATATTGGTAATAGGGAACTGAACATGTGCTGAAAATGAGAGAGCTCGTAACTGATCTTTCCTATGGCATCTGCGAATAGGAAAAATATCGGAATCAAATCAATGTGAGCACATATGACAGTTTTAAGTGCCGGGATTGCCGCCATGACATTTTTTCTACGAAAAACGCATATACATTCGCAGATAAGATGAAGAACGAATATGCCCGGCAAAAAAAGCTGGAGCAGAAAAGTGATGCGCGTCGCATCCATTTCGGGCGTTAAGCGTACCGTCAAGCAGGCTGCCAGTAACAAAAGAATTTCACTGCAAGTGAGGCATCGGATTACCCAGATGGGTCTTTGTGTAAGATTTCTTAAGGACATATTTGTCGTTAGGATTGCCTTTGCAAATTTAAGGAAATTTTTTTGAAAAATCAGTATGGGGGCAAATGTCAGCAGGTGGCAAATATTTTACTATCTTTGCAATGTTTTATCAATTTCAGCCCAAATATGACCAAAAACGAAGCAAACGGTTCGACGAAGCAGTTTTCGATGAAGGTGAGCGAAGAATCGACGGTGATGGATTTCTTGAGTTCAAAACTCAGCGGTTACAGCCGCACGGCCGTCAAATCGCTGCTGAGCCATCGTCAGGTGCTGCTCAACGGCGAACTGGTTCTCACCCGTCACGACGACATGCTGCATCCCGGCGACCGCGTGGTGGTGCGCTCGGCCAAGGCGGCTTCCAAAATCGTGTTCGAGCACCCCATGATTAAACTTTTGTACGAAGACGATGTCATTGTGGTAATCGAAAAACGTGCGGGATTTTTGTCGGTAGGCACCGATCGCGAAAAAGAAAAAACCGTTTACCATGTGCTCAACCAGTACATGAAGGCGCAAAAACGCCAGGGGCGCATCTATGTGGTGCACCGCCTCGACCGCGACACCTCGGGCCTGATGCTCTTCGCCAAAACCGAAGAGGCCCAGCAAACCCTGCAGAAAAACTGGAACGACATGGTTATCGAACGCAGTTATATCGCCGTGGTCGAAGGCGCGATGGAAACCCCTTCGGGCGAAATCCGCTCGTACCTGACCGAAGACAAGCAGATGCGCATGCACTCGTCGCCGACCGACAACGGCGGACAACTGGCCGTGACCCGCTACGAATGCCAGCGCGTCAACAAAAACTATTCGCTTTTGCGCCTGCAGCTCGAAACCGGCCGCAAAAACCAAATCCGCGTGCACATGCAGTCGATTGGCCATCCCGTTTCGGGCGACAAGAAATACGGCGGCCAGACCTCGCCGGCCAAACGGCTCTGCCTGCATGCCGCCACCCTTAAATTCGTACATCCCGTCACCCGCAAGCCGATGTCGTTCGTCTTGCCGGTTCCGGCTTCATTTTCTAAATTGGTATGAGTATGAAAAAACTGATTTGCGTATTCCTGGCCGTCAGCATGGCCGCTACCGTACTTGCTTCGGGCGAAGCTCGCCCCGAATGGCGCAAGAGAACCTACCCCAACGGCCAAACCCGTTACGAAGGCTATTTTCTCAACGGCAAACCCGTGGGCGAGTTCAAACGCTATCACGAAAACGGCAAACTGCAGTCGGTGCAGACCTTCCAAGACGATGACCGCTCGACGGTCGAAGTGTATGCCGGCGACGGTGTCCTGGTCGCCAAAGGGGCCTACAAGGGCAACAAGCGCGAGGGCCTCTGGGAGTTCTACGCCAGCACTGGCGAGCTGTTCCTGACCGAATTCTATGTCGGCGGACTGCGTCAGGGCGAGTCGCTCAAATACGGCCCGAAGGGCAAGGAGCAGGTGATGGACCGCATGAATTATGTCGATGACAAGCTCGAAGGCGAACGCATCCAATACTACCCGTACGGCAACAAAATGGCCGTTTACCATTATCACAACGGTCAGCTCGACGGAGCGTTCGTTTCCTTCCTCGACAGTGGCGAAAAAGAGGAGGAGGGTGCGTATAAAAACGGAAAGAAAGACGGCGTGTGGACCTACTACGACTACGAAGGCACCTTCCGCCAAATCGAATACAAAGACGGCAAGGCCCTGAACCAGAAAGAGTTGGATGAAGAACTCCGCAAAAAGGAGGAGGAAGCCGACAAAAATCCGGGCCTGCCCGACCCTCAAGACTACATGTCCAATCCGGATGAAATTTTGCAACTGATGCCCTGATGAGCGAAGAACCGTTGACTCTCAGCGCCTTCAACAGCGCGGTTCGCGATGTGCTGGAGGCAACCTTTGATGAGGTGTACTGGGTAAGCGCCGAACTCAGTTCGGTAACGGTGCAGCGCAGTGGCCATTGCTATCTCGAGCTGATCGAAAAGGCCGCCGACGACGACCGGGTGGTGGCCCGGGCCAAAGCGACGATTTGGGCGGCCCGTTACGCCTTGCTGTCGGTTGCGTTCCGTGCGGCGACCGGCACCGACCTTCGGGCGGGGATGCAGGTGCTGCTGGCCGTTAAGGTGCGTTTTCACGAAGCCTACGGCTACAGCCTCGACGTAACCGATTTGGATCCGACCTATACCATCGGCTCGCAGGCGCGCCAAAAGCAGCAGCTGCTGCAGCGTCTGCGCCAAGAGCAGTGGGTCGGGCTCGGCCAAAGCCGTCCGTTACCCCCGGTCATCTGCCGGATTGCTTTGATATCGTCCGAAAATGCGGCCGGTTACGGCGATTTCTGCCGCGAACTGGAGCAAAACCCCTATCAACTGACGTTTCACTATCGCTTGTTCCCGGCCGCCATGCAGGGCGACCAGGCGCCTGCCTCGGTGACACAAGCCTTGCAGCAGGTGTCGGCCCATGCCGGCGACTTCGATGCCGTTGTTATCGTGCGTGGCGGGGGCGCCACTTCGGACCTGGGCTGTTTCGACGATTACGGTCTGGCCGTGGCGGTGGCCCAATGTCCGCTGCCCGTGTTGAGCGGTATCGGACACGACCGCGACCGGTCGGCGGTGGACGAGGTGGCGCGGGTGGCCCTCAAAACGCCCACGGCGGTTGCCGGCTACCTGGTCGATCACAATTTGCAGGCCGCCACGGCCCTCAAAGACCTGGAACTCCAGCTCAACGAGGCGGTGCAGTCGCGCTTGTCAGACGAGCAGCGCCGCATGGAGCGGCTGGCCTCCGAACTTCCCTTGTTGGCCCAGTTGTTTTTGAACGCCCAGTCGGCGCGGATCGATTCGCTGATGGCGCAATTGCAGGCGGTGTCGCCCGAGTCGGTCTTGTCGCGCGGCTATGCCCTGGTGACCGATGCCGGAGGCCGGGTGGTTTCGCGCATGGCGCAGCTCCAAAACGGCGGGCGTTTGCGGCTTCAGTTTGCCGACGGACAAGTGTGGGTGACCGTCGAAAAGAAATGAAAACAGCTTTCGGATAAAAATCTTTTTGAAAAATGAATAAAAACACAAAAATCAACGATTATCGTTCGGCCGTCGAGGAGTTGGAATCGATTGTAGCCCGCGTGAAATCTGGGGAAATGCCGGTTGAACAGCTCAAGGAAATGTTGGAGCGCGCCAGCGAGTTGTCTGATTATTGCCGCAAAATTCTGTACGGCGTGGACGAGTCTTTGAAAGCCCTGAAGTAATCGAGGTTTGTAAAGTCAAATTCATAAAATTGTAAAGTAAAACGCAATTTTTTTTGTAAAAAAGTTGATTTTTATAAATTCCTTGATTATCTTTGCCCATATCTACATGAAAGATACTGATGGCCTATGGAACTTTACGGAAAAATGTTCTGGTTCTACACCCTGTGCGTCTTTGTGGGTTCAATCTGCCTTTTTTGCAGTCTTTTGATGGCATTGAAATCGGAGGGAAGCCGTGGCAAGCGCATCTTGTCGCTGACGTTGCTCGTGTGGGCCGCAATCATGTTCAGCCCCAATTATTTCAGCCAACCCGACCTGAACGAAGGTTTTGTCCGTTACCGGATGCTACTGGTCATCGGTTCCGCCATGGGCACCATGATTTCGCTGTTGTATCCGCTTTTGCTCATCAACCCCCGTTCCTTTAGTATTAAGAACTATATCGGTCACTGTGGAGTTCCCCTGATCTTGCTCTTTTCGTATATGGTGTACCTTTCGGTCAGCGGAAAAAGCCTGCTCGACACCAATCCGATGGTGTTGTTTGAAGAAGGGGTCGGTGGCGAAGAAATCTTTTACATGTGTTTTGTGGGCTACATGCTCATCCAAATTGTGTATGTGTGGTACATGGTGCATTCGTTCCTGCCCTTGTACAACCAGATGCTCGACGAGTCGCAGTCCGACTCCGAACTCTACGATATCCGCTGGCTGCACTTCTTTATCTATCCGTCGCTTCTGCTGGTCGGAATGTTCATCACCTTTACGCTGACACGTTTGTATGTGGTCGCCATCGTCCACAACGTTATGCTGCTTTTGTGGTCGGTCAGTTCCTTTTATCGCGCCCTCTTTTCGGACACCTACGATATCGAGCAGTTTATTCCCCTCGAGTGGTCCATCCGCTATAACAAATGGATTGTGAAGGAAGGCGACAAGGTCGTTCCGGCCGAGTCGATGGATTCCGACTCGTCGGTACAGTTGCTGACCGAACAGCAGGTGGTGGCCTACAAGCAGCTGTTTGAAGAGTGGATGCGCGTTACCAAACCGTATAAGTCGCCGAACTTCCGCGTGGCCGATGTGCAACGCAAGCTGGGTATCGGCCGGCTCGAAACCAACGAGCTCTTCAACCGGGCGTACGGCATCTATTTCCGGAACCTGGTACAGCGTTACCGTATCGACGAGGCTGTCCGGTTGATTAACGAAGACAGCGACCGCCAGATCAAAGAGGTGGCCTACGAGGTCGGTTTCAGCTCGCAGGCCGTCTTCGCCCGCTCGTTCCAGACGCAGATGGGCATGTCGTGCACCCGTTACCGCAAGGAGAACGCCATTTGATCCGGTTTTTTCTTAACGGTTTGAGAATCTGCCGGTTGTATTGTGCATTTTGTTAAAAAACCGGCGTTAACCATTTCTGCAAACATTTTTTTTGAAAACTTCGGCTGATTTTTTGTCAGTTGGATTTTTGTGTCGTATCTTTGTCATCGGAAAGGGGGCATGATCTCCAATCCAGCAAAGATTTATTTTTCTTCGTTTTTTAGTGAATTAGTGAGGAAGATGACCTGCGAGCGAGCGGGTCATCTTTTTTTGTTCCGAATTTTTTGGTAATTTTGCACATTATTGTTTGAATATGATACATTCAGAAGCGATTCGCGACATACAGATTGCCGATTACGACTACCCCTTGCCCGACGAGCGTATCGCCAAGTACCCCTTGGCCGACCGCAGCGCCTGCAAACTGCTGGTTTACCGCGGGGGCGAGCCGATCGGAACCTGTACCTTCTCCCAACTTCCGGGGCAGCTCCCGGCCGACAGTCTGTTGGTGTTTAACAATACGCGTGTGATTCAGGCCCGCCTGTTGTTTTATAAGAAGACGGGCGGACAGGTCGAGATTTTCTGCCTCGAGCCCATGCGGCCGGCCGATTACCAACAGAATTTCCAGCAAACTTCGGTTTGTGTCTGGAAGTGTCTGGTAGGAAACCTGAAAAAATGGAAGGAAGGCGCACTCGAGTGTACCTGCCGTATCGCTGGCAAAGACTTGGTGCTGAAGGCCGAGCGCCTGTCGAGCTACGGCCTGACGCACGAAATCAAATTTTCGTGGGACGACGACAGCCTCTGCTTTGCCGATGTGTTGTCGGCGTTGGGCCAGTTGCCGATTCCGCCGTATTTGCACCGTCCGACCGAAGAACGTGACAAGTCGGACTACCAGACGGTCTATTCGTCGGTCAAGGGTTCGGTGGCCGCCCCGACGGCCGGTTTGCATTTTACCGAACAGCTGCTCGACGAATTAAACCAAGCGGGCATCCAAACGTCATACCTGACACTGCACGTCGGTGCAGGCACCTTCCAGCCGGTCAAGTCCGAGGCCATCGGTGGTCACGAAATGCACACCGAACTGATTGATGTGAACCGTCAGACCATCGAAACCGTACGCGACCATTTGGGAAAGGTGGTGGCAGTGGGGACGACCTCGGTTCGGACGCTCGAGAGCCTGTATTGGCTGGGTTGCCGGGTTTTGGACGGAAAACAGCCGGAGTATGTGGAGCAGTGGGAGGCGTACGATACGGATCCCGCCTATTCGCCCGAAGAGGCTCTCGGAGCCTTGCTCGATTGGCTCGACCAGTCGGGGCGGCAGAGCGTGCAGGCGCATACGCGCATTCTGATTGCACCCGGGTATCAGTTCTGTGTCATTCGCGGAATGATTACCAACTTCCACCAGCCCAAAAGCACCCTGCTGCTGTTGCTGGCGGCATATTTGGGCGATGCCTGGCGGTCGGTTTACCGTTATGCGTTGGAGCACGATTATCGATTTTTGAGTTATGGCGACGCATGTTTGCTGTTGCGCTAATAGAAAGAGCTTATGAAAAAATGGATTGTTAGTTTGTTGTTGCTGGGAGGCTGCCTGCTGGCTTCCGCCGCCGAACCGGCCGTTGTGCGCGGTAAATTTTCGGGAGGCGTGTCGTATGCGACGATGTCGGTGTATTACCTCAACCCCTCGGGCAACTGGGATTTTCTGACCACGGTGCCCGTCACCCAGCAAAAAACCTTCTCTTATCGGGTAACGCTTCCCAAATCGGGATTCTTCTCCATGGTGATGCACGAAACCTCGGGCAACAAGCGCGAACAGCTGGTGGTGCTGTGCCCCGGCGATTCCATGGAAATCACCTTGGGCTCGTCGGCGCAAGGCGTGTATATCGAATCGGTGCAAGGCTCTGCCGAAACCGACCTGCTCTTTCAGTCGCAACTGCTGAAGTCGCGCAGCATGGCCAGCCTCAAGGCCGTTGAGTCGCAGATGGCCGCCACGACCGATGCCGCCCGCCGGCAGCAGCTCGAAAGCCAGTATTACGCCATCGCCTCGCAGTACGAACAGAACCTGGTGAAGCTTCTGACTGCCAATTCCGACAAGCTGGCGGCTGCGTTCGTGGCCTATACCGAGATGGGCAACAACCCCGAGCCGTTCAGCGCGCTGCTTCGCAACATCTACGCCAAACTGGCGCCCAATCATGCCGAAAATGTCATTGTCAAGGAGGTGAAGGCGTTGTATTCCAACCCGATTGCGGTAGGCAAAACCGCTCCCGACATCGAAATTCAGGACCGTAGCGGCAAGACCATAAAGCTCAGTGCTTTGCGTGGCAAAGTGGTGCTGGTCGATTTCTGGGCCTCGTGGTGCGGCCCCTGCCGGCGCGAAAACCCCAATGTGGTGGCCGCTTACAACAAATATCACGCCAAGGGCTTTGAAGTGTTCAGCGTTTCGCTCGACAACGACAAGGCCCGTTGGCTCGAAGCCATCGCCTCCGACGGCTTGGTTTGGGAAAACCACGGTTGTACGTTCAGGGGCTGGTCGTGTCCGATTGCGCAGGCATGGCGCGTCAAAAGCATCCCGTTTTCGGTGCTGATCGACGCGAACGGCAAAATTGTCGCCACCGGCTTGCGTGGCAGCGCCCTCGAAGAGCGGCTGGCGCAGTTGCTCCGCTAACTTATTTCTTAAAGATATACTGAAAGGCCTCTTCCACCCGCGAAGCGGCCTTTATTTCGATTGCCCCCTTTTGGGTGCCGAGGTTTTTGAGGTTTTGGGCGGGGATGATGATCTGCTTGAATCCCAACTTCTGCGCTTCGGCGATGCGGTGTTCGATGCGGTTGACCGGGCGGATTTCGCCCGAAAGGCCGACTTCGCCGGTCAGGCAGACATCGGCGGGCACGGGCAGGTCGAGGCTCGACGACAGGATGGCGGTGATGACCGCCAGGTCGGAGGCAGTGTCGTTGATGCGCAGGCCGCCGGCGATGTTGAGGAACACGTCTTTCTGTCCGATTTTGAACCCGGCTTTCTTTTCGAGTACAGCCAGCAGCATGTTCATCCGTCGGCTGTCGTAGCCGGTGGCCGAGCGTTGCGGCGTGCCGTAAACGGCGCTTCCGGTAAGGGCCTGCACTTCGATGAGCAGCGGGCGGATGCCTTCGACCGTGGCGGCGATGGCGACGCCGCTCATGCCGTTGAGGTCGCGGTTGAGCAGGTATTCCGACGGGTTGCTGATTTCGCGCAGCCCCGTTTGCCGCATTTCGAAGATGCCCAATTCGGAAGTGCTTCCGAAACGGTTCTTGACGGTGCGTAAAATCCGGTACAGGTAGTGCTGGTCGCCCTCAAACTGCAAAACCGTATCCACAATGTGTTCCAAAATCTTTGGGCCGGCGATGGTGCCGTCCTTGGTGATGTGGCCGACCAGAATGACCGGCGTGCCGGTCTGTTTGGCGTATTTGAGCAGCGCCGCCGCACATTCGCGGACTTGCGAAATGCTGCCCGGCGACGATTCGACCGCGTCGGTGGCGATGGTCTGAATCGAATCGACAATCAGCAGGTCGGGCCCGAGTTTTTGGGCGTGTTCGAGGATGCGTTCGAGCGAGGTTTCGCTCAAAATGTAGCAGTCGCTACCGTCGGGGTTGATGCGTTCGGCGCGCATTTTGAGCTGCGAGGCGCTTTCTTCTCCCGACACATACAAGACCTTTTTGTCGGTCAGCTGCAGGGCCGATTGCAAAATCAGCGTCGATTTGCCGATGCCGGGCTCACCGCCCAACAGCACCAGCGACCCGGCGACCAGCCCGCCGCCCAGCACACGGTTGAGCTCGTTGCAGTGCATGTCGGTGCGTTTTTCGTGGTCGAGGCTGATTTCCGACAGCTTGAGCGGATGCGGCTGCCCTTCACCCGTGAGCAGGTTGCCCGCTCCCGAGGCACTTTTCTTGACGACGGTTTCTTCCACGCAGCTGTTCCATGTTCCGCAGGCGTTGCACTTGCCGAACCATTTGGAGGCTTCGTAGCCGCAGTTATTGCACAGAAAAACGGTTTTTGCTTTGGCCATGGTTTGAAAAGAAAGGCGCCCCGCGTTGAGGCGCCTTGGTTTATTTGTCGATTAAGTTGGTTTTTGGATTGGGATGGACAATCTGCGGCTTGAAATTCTTGGCTTCTTCGGGCGTCATGTGCGCGTATGCGGTGATGATCAGAATGTCGCCGACCTGCACTTTGCGGGCGGCGGCCCCGTTGGTGCAGATGACACCGCTGCCGCGCTCGCCTTTGATGACGTAAGTTTCGAAACGCTCGCCGTTGTTGTTGTTCACCACCTGAACCTTTTCGTATTCAATCATGCCCGACGCATCCATCAAGTCCTCGTCGATGGTGATGCTTCCGATGTAATTGAGGTTCGCGTCGGTTACCTGCGCGCGATGAATCTTGGATTTCAGAATCTCGATAGTCATTACTTATAGCGTATATTGTCGATCAAACGTATTTTTCCGCAATAAATGGCGATGCAGCCCACGATGGAGTCGCTGTCGCTCCAGTTGCGAACCGGTTGCAGGCTCTTGCCGTCCACGATTTCGTAGTAATCCATGCGGAAGGGGCGGCTTTTGAGCTGTTCTCCGACCCAAGCGATGGTTTCTTCGACCGTGTGCGACATGGCAAATGTACAACTTTTTGCCAATACTTGTGATATCTTTGCCGCTTTTTTGCGTTGCAGTTCGGTCAGCAGTGTGTTGCGGCTGCTCTTGGCCAGACTGCTTTCTTCGCGTACAATGGGGCAGGGGATGATTTCGACCTTGATTTTGAGCAAGTCGACCATCGAGCGGATGACGGCAATCTGCTGAAAGTCCTTTTCTCCGAAATAGGCTTTGTCGGGTTGGACGGCATAAAACAGCTTGCTTACGATTTGCGCCACGCCGTTGAAGTGTCCGGGGCGGTATTTGCCTTCCATGACTTCGCTGACGGGTCCCAGATCGAAGACGCGGGTGTCGGGTTCGGGGTACATCTCTTCGACGGTGGGCATGAATACGATGTCGCAACCGGCCGATTCGAGCAGTTGGCAGTCGGCTTCGGGAGTGCGGGGGTAACGCTCCAGATCCCCTTTGTCGTTGAACTGGGTGGGGTTGACAAAAACGCTGGCTACGCAGACGTCGCACTCCGATGTGCATCTTTTAATGAGTGACAAGTGTCCTTCGTGTAATGCTCCCATAGTGGGAACCAACCCGACGACGGCGGGCTTTTGGGCTTGGAGGGCGGCTTGCAATTCGGAAATCTTCTTAATTACTTGCATGTTTTTAACGAATTAAAGGTCCCTAAACTCCGTGGTTTCGCCTGTGTTTTTGCACAAGGCGCCATTTGGACGGGCAAAGGTAGCCAAAATTTAATTGCTATCAAAAAATAAGGGGCGAATCTGATTGATAAAAAAATCGGAATCCCGTTTGCCAAGTCTTTTTTTTGATTGCCGGTTGAAAGTTTTCGGACGAAAGTTTGCAAAATTCCCGAATATTTTTTATATCTTTGCATAGAGAATTTAGTATAAACCAGATTGTTGCTAAACCCCAAGCCTGTGAGAGTCCTATACGTAGCCCAAGAGATTTTCCCTTATCTGCCCGCATCCGAAATCGCGACGATGTGCCGGGAGTTGCCGCAGGCTGTACAGGAGACGGGCCGTGAAATCCGCACCTTTATGCCCAAGTACGGTTGCATCAACGAACGTCGCAACCAGCTGCACGAAGTGATCCGGCTCTCGGGTATGAATCTGATTATCGACGATTCCGACCATCAGCTGATTATCAAAGTGGCGTCGATCCAATCGGCGCGCATGCAGGTCTATTTTATCGACAACGAAGACTATTTCAAGCGCAAGCAGGTCGTGACCGACGAGGCCGGCAACGAATTTGCCGACAACGACGACCGGGCCATTTTCTTTGCGCGCGGCGTGCTCGAAACCGTCAAAAAACTGCGTTGGACACCCGATATTGTTCACTGCCACGGCTGGATGTCGGCGGTGGTGCCCCTGTTTGTCAAGCGCGCGTTTGCCGACGACCCGTTCTTTGCCAACTCCAAGGTGGTGTATTCTTCATACGACAACCCGTATAAAACTCCGTTTGCCCCCCATTTGGCCGACAAGGTCAAAATGCCAGGCGTCTCCGACGAAGACGTAGAGGTGCTGACCGCCGGCGGCAGTTTCGACAACCTGAGCAAACTGGCCATCCGTTTTTCGGACGGGGTGATTCAGGGAAGTCCCAATATGGGTGCCGAATTGGTGGAATATACTAAAAATTCAAAAAAATTGTTTTTACCGTATCAGTCTCCCGAAAATTACGTACCTTCGTACGCGGAATTTTACGAACGAGTTTTGGGTCAATGAAACACTCTCTTAAGGCTGTAATTGCGGCGATTCTTTTTGCATGTTCCTTCTCTGCCTGTGATTCGGACAATAATCTGGGCATTCAAATGATGCCGGCTTCGGACGAAATGTCGGTGGTCAGCGATTCCTTCTACGTTACGGTGGTCAGCCAGCTGGCCGACCACGTCTTTTCGGTAACCGACAAACTGGCGCTGGGTAGCTACGACGACCCGGTATTCGGGGCGCTCTCGGTCGATTTCCTGGCCGAACTCCGTTTTGTCAACGGCGCGTTTCCCGACAATGCGGTGGCCGACTCCTTGTCGCTGGTGCTTTATTACAAGTCCTTTTTCGGCGATTCGTCGGCGGTGCAGGAGGTGACCGTCTATCAGATGACCGCTCCGCTGACCTACAATGCCGACTATTATACCGACACCGATCCGGCCGGTTTTTGCGACCGCTCAATTGTGTTGGGCCAAAAGAGTTTTACGGCGTACGATCCGGCCATTCCCGACGACCAGCGCGCCGAGTACGGGTGCAATGTGCTGCGCGTGCCCGTTTCCGACGAGTTGATGCAGACGCTGTTTTCGGATGTCGCCGCCACCCAAAGCCAGGCGGCGTTTCTGGAATTGCTGAAGGGGGTCTATGTCACCTGTCAGGGCGGCAACTCGTGCGTGTTGGCACTCGATTCGGTCAATCTCGAGCTGAACTACCATGCCGAGCAGACGGTTGAGTCAACGGGCACGACAACGACCGAAAAGTACACCCGGGTGTATGCCGCCAACCGCGAGGCGACGCAGGTGCTGCATGTGTCGCGTCCGACCGGGACGGGCGTTTCGGTGGACGATTTGCAGTCTGTGTATCAGGACAGCGTGGTGCTGATTTCGACGCCGGCCGGCTATTTCCCGAAAGTGAGCCTCCCGTTCGACCGTATCTACCAGCGTGTCTGCCTCGACCATGCCGACGAAACCGACGGCATGCTCAATATCAACCATGCCTCGCTGGCCGTCGAGGTGGCCAGTACCGATTATTCGGGGGCCTATCGCGTGCCGCCCATGCTGATGCTGATAGAAGAGCGCTATGTCGATGCCTTTTTCCACCAAAGCCTGTATCCGTCGCGCTATCCCAATGTCTTGGGCGTGTATTCCGACAGTACCCGCACCTATACCTTCAATAACATGTGCGCTTACATCGAATCGGTCTTGAAAAAGGATGCGCCGAACTTCGAGAATGTGGGTGACTTTGTGCTGGTGCCGGTGTGCGGCCCGTCCGACATTTACGGTAACGGCGGCAAGGTCCGCCACCAGTTTGCCCCGTACGGCGCCTTTTACCGCAGCGGTAAAAATGCGAAATCGCCGATGCGGCTGACCATTACTTACACGAATCTTTGAGTTGCTCTGAGGCGGCGTTGAGCGCTTCCTGCGCGGCCGTTTTGTAGGCGTTGGCCAGTCCGCCGGTGCCCAACAGGGTGCCCCCGAAATAGCGGACGACCACCACGAGGGTGTCGGTGAACCCTGCCGCTTCGATCTGGCGGAGGATGGGGCGGCCGGCAGTGCCGGGTGGTTCTCCGTTGTCGTTGGCCCGGAAGTTTTCGCCCTTCTCGCCGATGCGGTAGGCAAAGCAGATGTGTTTGGCTTTGTGGTGCTCCTTTTTGTAGGTGTTGAGGATTTCTTTCAGCTCGTCGGACGAGTGCAACGGGCGCGCAAAGGCAAAGAATTTGCTGCCTTTTTCCTTGTACAGGCCCTCGGTGATGCCGGTCGGTATTTTCAAGTCGGTGCTCATTGGGAGCAAAGTTAAGGAATTTTTGCCATTCGCCTTTCGTCTTGTCTCAAAAATTATGTGTATTTTTGCCCCTATGAAAAAAGTGGTCCTATTGCTTGCGACGGCCGCGATAAGCCTGGCCGCCTGTTCTCAAAAGTATTATCCGGCGATGTACCAGCCGGCCGAGGCCTCGCCTGTCGCCCGGCAGATGTCGCTGCTGAACGATACCGCCGCCTTGCCTCCCGCCCCCGTGGTGGAGCCTGTTGCGCCCGAACCGGCGGTTCGGATTACCGAAACGACCGACCGTTACACCTTCAACGGCAACGATGCCCGCTTTACCTATTATATTGTGGTGGGCTCTTTTGCCAATGCCGACAATGCCGCCCGTATGCGTCAGGACCTGGTGCGGCAGGGTATTGCCGCTTCGGTCGCTTCCAATGACAAGGGAATGCACCGGGTGGTGCTCGATGAGGCCTCCGACGACGAGGCGGCCATTCGTAACAGCCTGGCCCGTCTGCGCCGGCAATTTCCGGACGCTTGGATTTTAAAACTCAGCCGATGAAAAAAATGCTTCTCCGGTTGGCGGTCGTACTGGCTGCCTCCCTGTGCTGTTGTGCCTGCAACAGCAATCACACGCGCTTTTACACCCGCCTTGCCGAAAGCGAGCGGCTCGATCTGGCCATCGACCGTTTCGACCAGGACCTGTATGCCTTGGATACGGTCCAGTTGCGCCAGAAATACGGGTCGTACCTGGATCTGTACCTGTGGCAGGTGATGGGCTTGCGTAGTTGCGACAGCTTGCCCCGGTTTTTGGCCGACTCCAATGTCCGCCGTTTGTCGGCCGATGTAACCCGTATCTACACCCCGGAGCGGACCGATGCGGTGGCGAACGAGTTGAGCCAGGCGTTTTCCTACTACAAACATTATTTCCCGCAAGGACAGGTGCCGCGACTGTTGTTTCATTTTTCGGGTTTCGGTCCCAGCCATGTAGTGGCCGACAGTTTGCTTTCGACCAGCATTGACAACTATCTTGGGGCCGATTTTCCGGATTACCAGTACATTGCCTATCAGTACGAAATCCCGACCATGACCCCCGAACACCTGCCCATTGACATGATGCGGGCCTGGCTGACGGTGGATTTGGCCGAAGCGGGGTTTGTCGAGTCGAACGGCAATCTGCTCGAAGGGATGCTGTACTACGGCAGGCTGATGTACCTGCTCAAGGTGTGTTTTCCTGACCGTGAGGAGTATGAGATTTTGGGATATACGCCCGAAGAATATGCCTGGTGCAAACGGCACGAAGGCCATGTGTGGGGATTTGTTTCGGAACGCAACGAACTCTTCTCCGACGACCGCATGGTGCAGGCCCATTACCTGCAGCCGGGCCCGTTCACGCCGGGGTTGGTGGAGCAGTCGCCGGGTTGTGTCGGTTATTTTGTCGGGCTCAAAATTATCGAAAGTTACATGAAGCGCAACAAGGACGTGGACCTGCCAGGCCTGCTTTCCGAAAGCGATGCCCAAAAAATTCTGCAAAATTCATATTATCGCCCGTAATTTTTGTATCTTTGCAGCCGAATTGCCCGGGGCCTTGGCCGAAAGGGCGAATCCGATATTTCAGATATGATTACAATAGAACAACTTAAAGAGACACAAGAACGCGAGTTAGCGTTGAGGAGGTATCTTTGACATCGATGAGAAGTTAATTCAAATCGAGGAAGAAGAGTTGCACACGCAGGCCCCCGGCTTTTGGGACGATGCCAAAGCCGCCGAAATTCAGATGAAGAAGGTCAAAGACCTGAAAAAATGGGTGGAGGGCTACCAAGGTGTCAAAGAGGCAACCGATGAGTTGCAGTTAGCATTCGACTTTTTTAAGGAGGGCGTGGTCACCGAAGAAGAGGTGGACACCGCCTATCAGCATGCCCAAGACTTGATCGAGTCGTTGGAGATGAAGAACATGTTGTCGTCGGAAGAAGACAACCTCGGCGCGGTGCTCAAAATCGCCTCGGGTGCCGGTGGTACCGAGAGTCAGGACTGGGCGTCGATGCTCTTGCGCATGTACACCCGCTACTGCGAACGGGTGGGCTACAAGTGGACCATGAGCTACTACCAGGAGGGCGACGAAGCCGGTATCAAAACCGCGACGATTCAAATCGAAGGCGACATGGCCTACGGCTACCTCAAGAGCGAGAACGGCGTGCACCGTCTGGTGCGTGTGTCGCCCTACAACGCCCAAGGCAAGCGCATGACGTCGTTTGCGTCGGTGTTTGTCACTCCGCTGGTGGACGACACCATAGAAATCACGCTCGATCCTGCGCGCATCTCATGGGACACCTTCCGCAGTAGCGGTGCCGGCGGTCAGAACGTGAATAAGGTGGAGAGCGGTGTGCG
>JAGCZK010000022.1 GCA_017960065.1 Paludibacteraceae bacterium | reverse complement strand
GATTAGGCGCACGCCCTGGGTGGCGCGACCCATCACGCGAAGCGAAGCCACTTCGAAGCGGATGAGCACACCCGACTTGTTGATAATCACCAGGTCATGAGCATCCGTCACGTTCTTGATGGCCACCAGTTTACCGGTCTTGTCGGTAATGTTCATGGTCTTCACACCCTTGCCGCCACGGTTGGTGACACGGTATTCTTCCAATTCCGAACGCTTGCCGTAACCTTGGTCCGAAACCACGAGGATGTTTTCGGGATTCTCGGCCGAAACGGCTACCATACCCACCACCGCATCGTCGGGGCCGGTCAGGGTCATGCCGCGCACACCGGCGGCGGTACGGCCCATCTCACGCACCTTGCTTTCGTTGAAGCGGATGGCGCGACCGTCGCGGTCGGCCATGATGATTTCGTTGTTGCCGTCGGTCAGACGCACTTGGATCACTTGGTCGTTTTCGCGGATGGTGATGGCGTTGACACCGTTTTGACGCGGACGGGCGTAGGCCGCCAGCAAGGTCTTCTTCACCACACCCAACTTGGTGGCGAACACCAGGTAGTGCGAAGTGTTGAATTCGGGATCCTGCAGCTGCTTGATCTTGATAAAGGCGTTGACTTTGTCGTCCGATTCGATGTTGAGCATGTTTTGGATGGCACGCCCCTTCGAATTCTTGGAACCTTCGGGGATTTCGTACACCTTCAGCCAATAGCAGCGGCCCTTCTGGGTAAAGAAGAGCATGTAGTTGTGCATCGAAGCCGGATAGAGGTATTCGATAAAGTCTTCGTCGCGGCTGTCGCTGCCTTTCGAGCCGACACCACCGCGGTTTTGGGCCTTGTACTCGCTCAGCGGCGTACGTTTGATATAGCCCAAGTGCGAAATGGTGATGATCATTTCGTCGTCGGCATAGAAGTCTTCGGCGTTGAATTCTTCAGAAGCATACACAATTTCGGTGCGGCGCTCGTCGCCGTATTTGGCCTTGATTTCGAGCAATTCTTCCTTGATGATTTGCATGCGCAGGTCGAGGTTCGACAAGATTTCCTTGCAACGGGCGATAAAGGCCAATGTTTCGTTGTATTCCGCCTTGAGTTTCTCGATATTGAGACCGGTCAGAGCGCCCAACTTCATTTCCACAATGGCGGTCGCCTGTATTTCCGAAAGATTGAAGCGGTTCATCAAGCCCTGCATGGCGTCTTGGGTGGTTTTCGAAGCCTTGATGATGGCCACCACCTCGTCGATGTTGTCACAGGCGATGATTTTTCCTTCGAGAATGTGGGCCTTCTCTTCAGCCTTGCGCAGGTCGAACTGTGTGCGGCGCACCACCACTTCGTGCCGGTGGTCAACAAAGCAGGAGATGATGTCGCGCAGGTTCAACAAACGCGGACGGCCTTTGACCAAAGCGATGTTGTTGATACTGAACGACGACTGCAGCGCCGTGTTTTTGTAGAGTTTGTTGAGAACCACATTGGCATTGGCGTCGCGTTTGATGGTGATGACGATACGCATGCCCTCGCGGTTACTTTCGTCGGCGATGTCGGCAATGCCTTCGATTTTCTTTTCGTTGACCAATGCCGAAATGTATTGGATCAGTTCCGATTTGTTGACCATGTAGGGCAACTCGGTGATGATCAAGTGCTCGCGGTCATGTTCCGATTCAATTTCAACCCGTCCGCGGATGACCACGCGGCCCCGGCCGGTCAGGTAGGCGTCACGGATGCCCGAATAGCCGTAGATGATGCCTCCGGTCGGGAAATCCGGAGCTTTGATCGTCGAAATCAGCGTATCGTCGTCGATTTCGCGGTTGTCAATGTAGGCGACGATGGCGTCAATCGAATCCGACAGGTTGTGCGGCGCCATGTTGGTGGCCATGCCGACGGCGATACCCGAAGCACCGTTGACCAGCAGGTTGGGAATGCTGGCCGGCAATACGGTCGGTTCGTCTTGGGTCTCATCGAAGTTTTTGGTCATGTCAACCGTTTCCTTCTCGATGTCGCCCAACATTTCTTCGGCCAACTTGCGCATGCGGGCCTCGGTGTAACGCATGGCGGCCGGGCTGTCGCCATCGACCGAGCCGAAGTTGCCCTGGCCGTCAACCAGCGGATAACGCATCATCCAAGGCTGCGCCAAACGCACCAGCGTACCGTAAATGGACGAGTCGCCGTGGGGGTGGTACTTACCCATGACCTCACCGACAATTCTGGCCGACTTTTTGGTCGGCTTGTCGAACGTGTTGCCCAGTTCGTTCATACCGAACAAAACACGGCGTTGCACCGGTTTCAAACCATCGCGCGCGTCAGGCAAGGCACGCGAAACAATGACAGACATCGAATAGTCGATGTACGCAGTGCGCATCTCCTCCTCGATATCCACTTTGATAATCTTCTCTTGATCAATCATTTATCAAATGTTTTCGTTTATAGAATCGTTGTCAAAATTTAACGCATAAAGTTAATGCTTTTCCGCGTATTTACCAAACGAAAGCAGCGAAATGTTATCAACAATCCACAAGGCCGCGACTACTGACAGAATGGGGTCCCTGACAGGTTGGCACGATATTTGTTGTTTATAAGTCGTTAGGGGGAATCGTATGCGGTTCCACCAAAAAGCATTAACTTTGGACGCTATATGAGTAACAATATGGAAAAATCGGAAAACTACCAGAATATTTTGCGCTATGCCGTGGAAGAGGCCGAGCGCCTGGGCAACCGCTATATCGGACCCGAACACCTGTTCCTGGGCATTCTTCGCGCCGGCGAAGGCAACGCCTACGAACTGATGGTCCAATGCGGGCTCAACCTGAACTTCATCAAAAAGAGTATCGAGAGCAACATCCGCACCAACGCCAGCATGGTCGGAACCCCGCTGCCCTACCTGTCATCGACCGAACGGATTTTCAAACTGGCGGAGCTGGAAGCCATGGCTTTCAAGCTCGAAAAGGTGGATTCGGAACACTTGTTGCTGGCGATTTTGAAGGAAAATTCGAGCATCGCAAGCGAATACCTGATAAATTCGGGAATCACCTACAAGAAACTGCGAAGCACAATCATTGATAATAATCAAGGCCTATTCGCAGGAGGTATGGACGACGACGGGATCCCCCCGTTCGACGATCCGGCCGATGACCGCCAAGGCGACGACAAATGGGCGCCAGGCGACGAATACGACGAGGACGATGACGAGGACGAAGCCCCCTACCGTCAGGACAGCGCCCCGACCATGGCGCGCACCCGTACCCGCAACGAGTCGGCCATCGCACGCTTCGGCAACGACCTCACCGCCCAGGCGGCCGCCGGCAAACTCGACCCCATGATCGGACGCGAAAAAGAACTGGAGCAGCTGCTGCAGATTCTCGGCCGCCGCAAAAAGAACAACCCGGTGCTCATCGGCGACCCCGGCGTGGGCAAATCGGCCATTGTCGAAGGCCTGGCCATGCGTATCGCCAAAGGACAGGTCCCCTACCTGCTGGCCAACAAGCGCATCATCGGACTGAACATGGCCGCCCTGGTGGCCGGCACGAAATACCGCGGACAGTTTGAGGAGCGTCTGAAAAAGATTATGGACGAAATCGCCAACGACAAGCGGATCATTCTGTTTATCGACGAGATTCACACCATCATCGGCGCTGGCGCCACCAGCGGCAGTCTGGATGCGGCCAACATGCTGAAACCCGCCCTGTCGCGCGGACAAATCCAGTGCATCGGCGCCACCACCATCGACGAATACCGCCAGAACATCGAAAAAGACCGTGCGCTCGAACGCCGTTTCCACAAGGTGCTCATCCAACCGACCACCAAAGACGAAACGCTGGCCATTTTGAAGAGCATCAAGGGCTATTACGAGTCGCACCACAATGTCAAATACACCGACGAGGCGCTCGAGGCCTGCGTCAAACTGACCGACCGCTATGTCAGCGACCGCCAGTTCCCCGACAAGGCCATCGACATCCTCGACGAGGCCGGTTCGCGTGCCCGCCTGACCAACATGTCGGTTCCTCAAGGAATCTTGCAGATTGAGCAGGAAATCGCCAAGTGCGAACAAGACAAGCTGCAGGCCGTACGCAACGAAGACTTCGCCTTGGCCGGACAGTTCAAGCAAAAAGGCAAGGAACTGGAGACGCAGCTGCAGAAAGCCCAGGACCACTGGACCGAAGAGGCCAAGAAGAACGTCATCACCATCGATGCCGGGCAAATCGCCGAGCTCATCGCCCGCAATTCGGGCATCCCGGCTCAGCAGATCGCCTCGGCCGAGCTCGACCGCCTGCGCCGCATGCCCGACGAGCTCAAGGCCAAGGTCATCGGTCAGGACACGGCCGTCGATACCATCTGCCGCTCGGTAATGCGCAACCGCCTGGGCCTCAAAGACCCCAACAAACCCATCGGTTCCTTCCTGCTGCTGGGCCCGACGGGTGTCGGCAAGACCTACCTGACCAAGATGCTGGCCGAATCGATGTTCGCCTCCAAAGACGCCCTGATTCGCATCGACATGAGCGAATACATGGAGAAATTCTCGGTGTCGCGCCTCATAGGAGCCCCTCCGGGCTATGTTGGATACGACGAGGGCGGCCAGCTCACCGAACGCGTACGCTGGAAACCCTACTCGATCGTCTTGTTCGACGAAATCGAGAAGGCCCATCCCGACGTCTATAACCTGCTGCTGCAAGTGATGGACGAAGGCTTTTTGACCGACAGCCTCGGTCACAAGGTCGATTTCAAGAACACCATCATCATCATGACCTCGAACGTGGGCACCAAACAGCTCAAGGATTTCGGCAACGGCATCGGATTCACCTCGACCGGCCCCAGCAAGGCCGCCGACCAGGCGATTCTGCGAAAGGCCCTGCAAAAGACCTTTACGCCCGAATTCTTGAACCGTATCGACGAAATTGTCTATTTCGAAAACCTCAAGCGCGAAGACATCGTGCGCATCATCAACACCGAGATGAAACCGATCGAAGAACGCTTGTCGAAAATGGGCTACCGCATCGAAATCTCGGCCGAGGCCAAGGATTTCCTCATTGAAAAAGGCTACGACCGCCAGTACGGCGCCCGCCCGCTCAAACGTGCGCTGCAAAAGTATGTCGAAGACGCCGTTGCCGCCCGACTGGTCGATGCCCAACCCGGCGAAACAATCGAGTGTCTGAAGCTGGAAATGACCGAAGACAAAAAATCGACCGTCTGCCGCTAAATGCCGACGGCCGGCACACATAAAAAAACAGCCCTCTGCGGAGGGCTGTTTTTTTTAGGCGGTTATCTGTGGCTTAGCACTTGACATTGAGGCCGATCAGCACCCGGCGAATGCTTTCGTAGGTGGTGATACGGGTAGGCACCAAAGGCAGGCGCAGGCGGTTGCCGATATACCCCATAGCGCTCAGCATACTCTTTACGCCGGCCGGATTGCCATCGACAAAGAGCAGGTCGAACAATTCGGTAAACTGCTGGTGAATCGGCAGTGCGTTCATGTAGTCGCCGGCCAATGCCAGGCGCACCATCCGCGAAAACTCCTTCGGAAAGGCGTTGCCGATGACTGAAATCACGCCTTTGGCACCGACCGAAATGGCCGGATAGGCCAAACCGTCGTCGCCTGAAATGACGTAAAAGTCGTCGGGCGTGTTCTTGATAATCTTTTCCATCTGGGCCATGTTGCCGGAGGCTTCCTTGATGGCAATGATGTTGCTGAATTCGTTGGCCAGGCGGATCGTCGTTTCGGCCGCCATGTTCACGCCGGTGCGCGAAGGCACGTTGTAGAGGATAATGGGGCGTTTGGAAGCCTTGGCCAAGGTGGCGTAATGCTGGTAAATGCCCTCTTGCGACGGTTTGTTGTAAAAGGGAACCACCGACAAAACGGCATCCACACCGTCGTAGTCCAGGTTTTTGAGGCGGTCGGCCACCGCTTGCGTACAATTGCCACCCACGCCCAATACGATGGGTACACGGCCGTGAATGCGTTCGATCACAAAGCGGGTAATCGTATCTTTTTCCTCTTCGGTCAGTGTCGGGGTTTCGCCCGTCGAGCCCAAGACCACCATGTAGTCAATGCCGCTTTGCAACTGATAGTCCACCAATTTTCCCAAAGCGGTGTAATCGACCGAGCCGTCTTCTGCAAACGGGGTAATCAAGGCCACCCCCATTCCCTTGAACTTATTCATCGTGTTTTCGGAACTTTTATTTTAAGATTGCGCAAAGGTAGTAAATTTCAGCACATTCGCCATCAAAAAATGGGATTTTGTTGCAATTATTTCGTCTGAATCGTATCCATGTAAAACATCACTGTATTGAAGGATTCGACCAGATTGGCCGAAGACTGCATCATATTGACCATAAACTCGTATTTGGCATGCACTCCCTCGCGCACCACCGACACCCTGAAGGGCGACTGCGAATACTCGGCCAGCTGCTCGAGCGTGGATACCTGACTGACCGCAAAATTCATCAGCACGTCCGACTCGTCGGCCATGAAACTGCGGACCACCCGCCCTTGCGGCCGGCGCGGAAACCAGTGATCGGTCTTTCGCGACAAGACGGTGATTTCGGGAATCGGCTTGAACCACTGCGGCTTACGCACATACACCCAGGCTCTAAAGCGGATGTCGCGTTGGGCACAAAGCTCGGCCACCTCGCGCAAATCGTCGTATTTCTGCATGGCCGAACGCACTTCGGTGTCGGGTATTTCGTAGAGCAGGTTGACGGAATGGACATCGTGTCCGTTGATGAAACAACATTTCGGGCGCGGGTTCTTGTTGCGGATTCGGCGCAGTTTTCTTTCGAGGTACGACATATTATTCGATCATTTTCATAAATTCTTCTTCGGAGATGACAGGGATGCCCAAGGCTGCGGCTTTTTCGCGTTTGGCCGGCCCCATGTTCTCACCGGCCAACAGGTAATCGAGCTTGGAGCTGACTCCCGAGGCGTTTTTGCCGCCATGGGCCTCAATCAGCGCCTTGAGCTCGTCGCGCGAACGGCTGAAGGTACCGCTGATCAGAATCGACAGGTTGGCCAGCTTGTCGGAAACCGGCGCTGCCAGGTCGTCGCCGCCCAGTTCAAACTGCAGGCCGAAGGCTTTGAGGTCGGCAATCAGGCGGAGATGGCGCTCGTCTGCAAAATAGGCCGTCACGCTTTCGGCAATCCGCTCCCCAATCTCATCCAACGCCGTCAGTTCTTCTTGGGTCGCCTTTTCCAAGGCATCGATCGAGCGCAGGTGCTGTGCCAGATTCTTGGCCACCGTCGCCCCCACATAGCGGATACCGAGGGAAAACAGCACCCGGTCGAAAGGCACGTTTTTGCTGGCTTCGATGCCCTGCAATATCTTCTTACCCGATTTTTCGCCCAAACCGTCGAGCCAGGCCAGGTCCTGAAGCTGGAGCCGGTACAGGTC
>JAGCZK010000215.1 GCA_017960065.1 Paludibacteraceae bacterium | reverse complement strand
CACCTTCAAAAATCACGAAATTCGTGACCATACTCCCGAATTTCATAAGAAAATCGGGAATAGAATAATAAAAACAAGTGGCTTATGTACCATAAGGACTCAAGGCGTTCAGCCAAGAGCATCCGGATTGCCGGTTGATATTGGTCTCGTTGGATCCGATTACTCGAAAATCGGGTGATGAAGAGTTGGTCTATGTGCTTGATTTTTTGAAAATGCTTTGGGCTGGAGAAATCTTTTAGCTCGGAATCTACTTCCGAGTTTTCTGTGAATTTAGGGCTGATTCTTCCCTTTTCCCCAAGGGTATCCCTCGACCCATACCATTCCATAGTCGTAATCATTTCTTGCAAACAATTCAAACCTATCGTGGTTTGTTTTTGCAATCCAAAATGAGAGCGTGTCGATGTATAGTTGATTGTCGGGGAGAGGACGATTGGTATTGTCAATCTCTTCATTGACAATTTTGACGGAGTTGTAGCGTATCTGACCTCCAATACATCCAGGGAAAATGTGGTTCGCCTTGTGCTTTTTGTGTACAATCAGCGTGTTCATGGCAATACGAACATGACCGAAATCATCGTATTCGATATCCAAATGGTCGCCGTCTTCAAATTCTATCATGAAAGGCTCGTCAATCTCAATGAAATTTTGTTTTTCAGTATATAGATACCCCAGGTAATAGATGTTTTTGATGACTCTTCCTTTGAGCTGAAAAGATTTCAACTCATTCATCAGTTCAATCGGATCCGTAATCTCATTGACCTTTCGCCATTGTTCGTAGTCGTATTCGCGTTCCATGATTGACCGAGTTTAGTCGTTGTGCGATTGTTTGCCGGCTTACTGGGCAGCTCCATCTGTTTCCTCTTCTTTCTTGGGCTCGTCGAGGACGGGGCGGATGGAGCGGCCGTACATGCGGGCCGAATTCAAATTCCACCGAACCCCTTTTTCATTGAGCGTGATGTTTTGGGCACCGCTGGCTTCGCCTTGCATCAGCATGCACGACCAATACGAACCAATTGTTCGCTCCGAATCTTGCGGCCCCTTGATTCCGCCCAACGGCAAAACAATCGAATTGCCATTGATCTTGCTCGTCAACTTGTAACAGGGGTGTCCGTCGATGGTGACTAACTCAGCCGAGCAGTTTTTCCACAACTCCTGCCATTCAGCGGGACTGGGAATGCGCCACTGGCGGCTCCAGTTGATGCGGGCGGCGTCATCGAGCGGACTGAGCTGCATGCGGTTGTCGACCTTGCCGCGGCCGCGCACGGTGTTGTATTGGGTAAACCGTACCGAGCGGACATCATCGCCGTCGAGGCGGTATTTGTAATTCTT
Source organism: Paludibacteraceae bacterium (assembly GCA_017960065.1). Lineage (GTDB taxonomy): Bacteria > Bacteroidota > Bacteroidia > Bacteroidales > Paludibacteraceae > Enterocola. Next base: position 8,046 of record JAGCZK010000215.1, on the reverse strand, counting down.
CCAGGTGAACTTCTTCTTGGCCATGGTCTCGCCCCAAGCGAAGAAATCGCCGAAATCGGAGGGCGATTGCGCACCGATATTGCAGGTGGCCCATTTGACACTCAGCCCCAAATCGACCCATTCGTGATTGTCGACAATGCCGGTAGTAGGCTCTTCTTGGGCAAAAACGCATGGCGCAAGCATGCACAGCAAAACAACGAAACGATGCTTCATGATTAAAATTGTTAACTTACAATCCTGCAAGTTAACAATAATTTTCGAAGAAAGCAAATCTTTAGGCGTTCACTGCGGCGCTTGAATCCTACTCCTCAATAATCTGACGGGCGGTTTCGAGCGCTTCGTTGATGTTGGAGCAGATGTAGCGGCTGTCGAGCACTTTGAAGAATCCGGCCTTTTGCAGCGTGTTGCGTACCGAGCTCTTAACCCCCGAAAGCACCACCCTGATACCTTCTTTCTGCGATTGCATACACAAGGTTTCGAGGTTGTGGATACCCGTGGAGTCGATAAACGGTACCTTACGCATACGGATGACACGCACCTTCGATTTGGGGCCGAGGCCGGCCATCAGTTCGTCGAACTTGTTGGCAATGCCAAAAAAGTACGGGCCGTCGATTTCGTACACTTCGCAACCGTCGGGGATGGCCAGTTTCTCTTCGTGCAAGTCGAAGTCGCTGTCGCTGTTGGGGTCGATTTCTTCTTGGAACACCCGAATCGAGGTGGCTTCGCTGGTACGGCGCAAGAACAGCAGGATGGCCAGCAGCAGGCCGATTTCGATGGCGATGGTGAGGTCGAAGACCACGGTCAGGACGAAGGTGGTGATGAGTACGGCAAAATCCGATTTCGGACCCTTGTAGAGCGATACAAAGGTGCGCCAGCCGCTCATGTTGTAAGCGACCATCACCAATACCGCTGCCAGGCAGGGCATCGGAATCAAACCGACCAGACTTCCCAAAAAGAAAAGCACCAACAGCAGCACCAGGGCGTGAATCATGCCGGCAATCGGGCTGCGTCCGCCGTTGTTGATGTTGGTCATGGTACGCGCAATGGCTCCCGTGGCCGGAATTCCACCGAAGAACGGGCTGGCGATGTTGGCGATGCCCTGGCCGATCAGTTCGGTGTTGGAGTCGTGCTTGCCACCCACAATACCGTCGGCCACCATGGCCGAGAGCAACGATTCGATGGCGCCCAAAATGGCAATGGTAAAGGCGGCCGGAAACAGGTTCTGAATTACGCTCACCAAGGTCTCGTCTTCGCCCAGCTCAATCTGAGGCAGGTGGGGGGCCGGCATGCCGTGGGGCAGGGCGTACAGGTCGCCGATGGTGGTGATCTGACGGGCACCTTCCCATTGTCCGAAGTTCTTCAGCGCCCATACGGCCAACGTGGCCAAGACGATGGCGACCAGCGAACCGGGTATTTTTTTCGAGATTTTCGGGGTAAGGATGATGACCAGCAAACTGACGAGGGCGACGCCAAACGACCACCAGTCGATGTCGCCGGTGTGTTGGAAGTAGCAGATCCATTTGTGGATAAAGTCGGCCGGCACTTTTTCGATGCCCAGTCCGAAGAAGTCGTTCATTTGGGTCGAAAAGATGGTCAGGGCGATACCGCCGGTAAAGCCGACGATAACAGGGTAGGGAACAAACTTGATGACGCTGCCGAGTCGGAACAATCCCATGACCACCAACAAGATACCAGCCATAACGGTGGCAATCATCAGGCCGGTCAGGCCGTGCTGCTGGATGATGCCGTAGATGATGACGATAAATGCGCCGGTGGGGCCGCCGATTTGCACTTTGGTGCCACCGAGCAGCGAAATGATGAATCCTGCGACAATGGCGGTCACCAGACCTTCGGTGGGGCCTACACCCGAGGCGATACCAAAGGCGATGGCCAGAGGTATGGCAACGATGCCGACAATGATGCCGGCCATTAAATCACTCGAAAACTGTTTGCCGTTGTAATTCTTCAGGCAACGAAAGAAGAAGGGGACAGGAATTTGTATACTTGGTTTCATAATTATGTTTTATAACATAAAAATTAGACCGCAAAGGTAATTAATTAATTCATTACTGGCATAAAGAATAAGTGAAAATATTTCAGTACAAATAAAAAAAAGAGAGTGGCAAATTGCCACTCTCTTCCTTTTTGTTAACGATTTATAAATTATTTTTCAGTCGTTACGTTGCTGATCGTAATGGTGCAGTTCTCACCAGCATTACCAAGACCCATGTTGATAGACATCGGAGAAATAGCTTGGCTAGCGGCAGTCGAAGCCAAGATGATTTCTTTCGGAGTGTTGGCGGTCAACGTAATTTGATTCAATTCGTTGATGTGTTTTACGTCTTTTTCTTGAGCAGTATCCCATTCACCGATAGAAAGGCTGATAATTTGATCATAGTTACTTGTAATCGTGAAGGTTACTTTTACAGGATCACCTTCGTCAACCGATACGCCAGTGCTCAAGAACAATTGGTTGAACCAGGGGCTGCCATAGGTCGAAGGAACTACCGTATGCGTGATGCTATTGCCGTTAACAGTAGTGGTGAAGTTTCCGGCGGTAATGTCACCCCAATTGCTGTCACCAATCCAGTTTTTGTAAACGCCCAAGGTGAAGGCAACGGCTTCGGTGTCAATACCAGTCATGTCGGTGAATTCGCTATCGGGTTCGGGTTCGGGTTCAACAATTTCGTCAGCAGGTTCGGTGGTCTCTACAACGCTCATGGTGATTACCATGCTGATGTTAGCCTCGTTGCGGCCTAAACCAAATACAAATTCTACGTCTTCGGCACCAGCTTCAGCGGTACGAACCAAGGTGAAGGTGTTGTTACCGGCGGCCAAATCCTTGTTCAACTCGAAGTTGTTCAAAATGGCGTCGTCGCTCGGATAGGTAATCTTAGAATAGAATTTACCAGCGATGTTCGAGGTTACATTAACCGTCCATTTGTAGTTTTTGCCTTCTTCCATAGCAACGGGGGTAGCCGACATGATGAAGACTTGCGATTGCCATTGGTCAGACAATGTTTCGAACGGTTGGGTTACTTGGATTTCATCACCATCGATGAATACATCCAATTGATCGGTTGCCTCTACCCATTGGTCAGTAGTGGCAGCCCAAGTGGGACGGCTTTGTACCCAAGCGTCATTGCCACCACCGTGCGGATTGATGTCAGGTTTCGGAGTCGGAGTGGGGTCCGGTTCGGGAGTACATGCGTTAAAGCTTACTAACATTGCAAGAGCACTTGCAAATAAAACTAACTTTTTCATGTTTTTTTGATTTTAATTGATAAATAATTTAGAAAATTGTGAATGCTATTTTGTTTACACAGACACAAAGTTAGCACTTAATTTTGATAAAGCAAAATTTTTCGTGCTTTTTTGCATCTTTTTGCCTGTTTTTATCCTGTTTATAATAAGGTAGGGCAGATTTACAGCCCGTTGGCCAGCAAATAGCGCTCGGCTTCGATGGCGGCCTTGCATCCGCTTCCGGCCGAGGTGATGGCCTGGCGATAGACCGGATCGGCCACGTCGCCGGCGGCAAAAATGCCCTCGAGGTTGGTCTTGGGCGAGCCTCCTTGGGTGATGATGTAGCCATGCTCGTCGGTGTCGATATAGTCTTTGAAGATGTCGGAGTTGGGGTGGTGTCCGATGGCGAGGAAGAAGCCGTCGATGTCGATGTGGACCTGTTCTTCGCGATCGGTGCCCTTGAATTTGACCAGATTGGCGCCATCGACCCCGCCTTCGCCCGTGAGGCCGAGCGTCTGGTGGTTAAACAGCACCGTGATGTTTTCGGCCTTCATGACCCGCTCCTGCATTACCTTCGAGGCCCGTAGCACGTCGCGGCGTACAATTAGATAGACCTGTTTGCAGAGCGATGCCAGATAGAGTGCCTCCTCGCAGGCGGTGTCGCCGCCGCCCACCACAGCCACATTCTTTTTGCGGTAGAAGAAGCCGTCGCAGGTGGCACAGGCCGAAACGCCCGAGCCGGCATATTTGGTTTCGTCGGGCAGCCCCAGGTATTTGGCCGAAGCGCCCGTGGCGATGATGACCGTATGGGCTAGCAGCTCGTCTTTGTCGTCGATGGTAACCTTGTAGGGCTTGCTCGAAAAATCGACCTTGGTGGCGATGCCCCATCGGATATCGGCCGAGAAACGGGCGGCCTGTTTGTGCAAATCGTCCATCATGGCGGTACCTTGCACGCCTTCGGGGTAGCCCGGGAAGTTTTCGATTTCGGTGGTTTGGGTCAATTGTCCGCCCGGTTGCAGGCCTTCGTAAACAATGGGCGAAAGCCCGGCTCGCGAAGCGTAGATGGCGGCGGTGAGCCCGGCGGGGCCCGAACCTAAAATAAGGCAACGAATGATGTTTGACATAACTATAAGGCGTTAACGGATATCAATAATCTGTACGTTGGGGTACTTTTTCGCATCGAAGACAAAGGTGTCGGCCGCAAATTTCTGGTTCAGGGTCGATTTTTCGATGGTAATGGTGTTTTGCACCCCGTTTTTGGAATAGGTGATGATTTTGTAGGGTTGGTAATTGTCGGTATAGATGTAAATCTCCACCTTGAAAAACTCTTGGCTGCGGTCTTCGGGGTAAAGCTTGATGACCGAAACCGGGCGGTTGCCAATGGTCTGGTTTTCGGGCTTGTCGATTTTATAGCCGGTTTTGTACTGGTTCATGATCGACGTGGGATCGACCTCATCCAACTCTTCGTCTTCGGGTTGCGAAATGGTCACCTCGTTGCTTTGCTTGTTGTAGCTGTAGAGGTCTTTGCCGTCGAAAATCAGCGTGGCCATGTCCGACTGGAGCATAAACTTCCGGCCCTGGGTCTTGAGCAGGCCCGCCGCCGACTGGTGCAGGTTGGTTTTGGAGTCGTCAATGGTGATTTTGATTTTGAGCTCGGTTCCGGTCGAGTTTTTGTACACCGACGACACTTTTGTCAGCAGTTTTACCGCCGCCTCGTCGGTTTGAGCCGAAAGTACGCCTGCGGTCAGTACCAGCAAGAGACACAAGATTCCTTTTTTCATATCATTTCTTTTTTTGAACAGACCAACCGAATTTGCCGATTTTCTTGCCCATTTGGTAGTAACCGCCGTGGGCATACACCAGCAGCCGGGCTTTCTCCATGTCGAAGGCGCCCGTCTTGGGGTCGATAAAGCGTTCGTCGGCCTGCACATTCACCACCTTGGCGACAAACATGTCGTGCGAACCGAGTTCTTTCACTTCGACCACCTCGCATTCGATGTTGAGCGGAGACTCTGCGATAATCGGGGCGTTGACCTTATGGGCCTTTTCGGCCGTCAGGTGCATGGCTTCGAATTTGTTGAATTCGGCGCCCGATTTCACTCCGCACCAATCTGTAGCGTATGACAAGTTTTCGGTGGTAAGGTTTAAAACAAAGGCTTTGGTCCGTTGCAAAATGTCGTACGAATGGCGCGACTTGCGTACGGAAATGTAGCACATGGCCGGGTCGGAACAGAGCGTGCCGGTCCACGACACCGTCAGGATGTTGTATTCCGAAGGTTCGGCGCCCACGCTGACCATCAGGGCCGGCAGGGGGTAGATGAGCGTTCCGGGTTTCCAATCCACTTTCATAGGGCGGCGTTATTTAAGAACAATTTCCGACAGCGAGAGGGCGCGCTCGCAGTAGTGGCATTTGAGCAGGCCGCGTTTGCGGTCGGTCAGGTCGAAACGGGTGGCCACCGGCTGTTTGTTGGTGACACACATCGGGTTGACGCATTGCAGGATGTCGTTGATCTGCTCGGGCAGCGACAAATCGATCTTTTCGACCACCTCGTAGTTCTTGACGATATTGATGCGGGCCGTCGGCGCAAGCAGGGCGATTTTGTTGAGCTCTTCGGCTTTGAAGACTTTGTCGGCGATTTTAATCACGCCCTTTTTGCCCAGTTTCTTGCTCTCGAGGTTGTTGCCGATGGTAATCTGGTCGGCGATGGTGTCGAGGTTGAGAATCGACACGATTTTGAACAGTTTTTCGGCGGGGATGTGGTCGATGACCGTGCCGTTTTCGAGTGCTCTTACGATGAGTTCGGTATGTGAAGCTTTCATAGGCCGGATGTTAAACTAAACCTAAAATGGAACATATCACTGCCTGACGGGCGAATACGCCGTTGCGGGCCTGCTCAAAGTAGTAGGCTTTGGGGTTGGCATCGACGTCGGCGGCGATTTCGGTGATGCGCGGCAGCGGGTGCAGAATGCGCAAGTTGTCTTTGGTGTCCTCGAGCATGCTGTTGCGCAAGGTGTAGGTGTTGCGCACCTTTTCGTATTCGACCGGGTCGGTAAAGCGCTCCTGCTGCACACGGGTCATGTACAGGATGTCCGATGTCTTGAGCACGGCGTTGAGGTCGGTCTCCTCTTTGTATTTCAGGCCTTTTTCCTCACAGAACAGGCGGTACTGCTCGGGCATGCGCAACTCGGGCGGCGCCACAAAGTTGTAGGTCGGGTTGAAGTATTGCATGGCTTGCAGCAGCGAGTGGACGGTGCGGCCGTATTTGAGGTCGCCCACCATGCTGATGGTCAGGTTGTCGAGCCGGCCTTGCGTCTTTTTGATGGAGTAGAGGTCGAGCATGGTCTGGGTCGGGTGCTGGTTGGCACCGTCGCCGGCATTGATGACCGGCACCCCGGCCACTTCGGAGGCGTAGCGGGCCGCGCCTTCGACCGGATGGCGCATCACAATCAGATCGACGTAGTTGCTCACCATCTTGATGGTGTCGTGGAGGGTTTCGCCTTTCGACGACGACGAGGTGGCGGCGTCCGAAAAGCCGATGACCCGGCCGCCCAAGCGTTGCACGGCCGTTTCGAAACTCAAGCGGGTGCGCGTCGAGGGCTCAAAAAACAAGGTGGCGACCAATTTCCCGTCCAGCAAGTGCGGATTGGGGTGCTTTTCAAACTGTTCCGCCAAATCCAGAATGCGCAAGATGTCGTCTTTGTCGCAATCCGTAATCGATACAAGGCCGTTTGCTTTTATCATAGTGGCAATATTGAATGGTGAAAAAAAACGCTTGTGAATGCTACCGGTTACACCAGTTTGTGAATCACCAGCCCCGAACGCAGTTTGGGTTCGAACCAGGTGGTTTTGGGCGGCATGATGTTGCCGCTGTCGGCGATGTCGATGAGCTGGCGCATCGAAACGGGGTAGAGGGCCAGGGCCACTTTCATTTCTCCGCTGTCAACACGGCGTTTCAGCTCTCCGAGGCCGCGAAGACCACCGACGAAATCTATACGCTTGTCACTTCGCAAATCTTTGATTCCTAAAATCTGATCCAAAATCAGGTTCGACGAAATGGTGACGTCGAGCACGCCGATCGGGTCGCTGTCGTTGAAGGTTCCGGGCTTGGCCGTGAGCGAGTACCACTTGCCCGACAGGTAGAGCGAGAAGTTGTGGAGCTTGCTTGGCTTGTAAATTTCGGTGCCTTTCTCTTCGACGGTGAAGTTCTTTTTCAGGGCTTCGAGGAAAGCCTCGTCCGACAGGCCGTTCAGGTCTTTGACCACGCGGTTGTAGTCCATAATCTTGAGCTGGTTGTCGGGGAAGCAGACGGCCAAAAAGTAGTTGTACTCTTCGTCGCCGCGGTGGTTGGGGTTCTGACGGCGTTTTTCGTCGCCGACGAGGGCGGCTGCGGCAGAGCGGTGGTGTCCGTCGGCAATGTACATGGCCGGAATTTCGTTGGCGAAAATCTCGGTGATGCGGCGGATGTCGTTGTCGTCGCTGATGACCCAGAAGTGGTGGCCGAAACCTTCGGCCGAGGTGAAGTCGTATTCGGGTTTTCCGGCCGTTACGCGGGCAATGATGGCGTCGAGGCCGTCGTTGTGCGGGTAGGCGAAGAACACCGGCTCGATGTTGGCGTTGTTGACGCGCACGTGTTTCATGCGGTCTTCTTCCTTGTCGCGGCGGGTCAGCTCGTGTTTCTTGATCTTGCCGGTCATGTAGTCATCGACGTAGGCGCAGAGCACCAGGCCGTATTGCGTGCGGCCTTCCATCGTGTGGGCGTAGATATAGTAGTTTTCCTTTTGGTCTTGTACCAGCCAGCCCTT
>JAGCZK010000214.1 GCA_017960065.1 Paludibacteraceae bacterium | reverse complement strand
CCCGCAATAGCACGCCTTTTAAGCGTCTTTTTTCTAAGTGGGCAGTGATGGATTCGAACCACCGAAGGCTAAGCCAGCTGAGTTACAGTCAGCCCCATTTGGCCACTCTGGTAACTGCCCTTGTTTTTGTTGGAGTCGTTCTTTCGAGCCACGTGTCGGATTCGAACCAACGACCCCGAGATTACAAATCACGTGCTCTGGCCAACTGAGCTAAAGAGGCGATGACTTATAAAAAGCCGTTTCGAGAGGGCTTCTTTCAAAACGGCTTGCAAATGTAGGGCTTTTTTTTGACCCTGCAAAATATTTTTGATAAAAATCGACGAAATCGCTTATTTTTTTTCTTTGGCCTTGATTAATTGACGTTGTAAGGCATCTGCGCATTCGTCCACCGATTGCTCAAACGAATCGGATATCTTGTCGGCGAACAATTCCAGGTGCGGGGCGATCAGTTTGACTTCTGCTTCTTTATTGTTGGCGGTTTCCGGCTTTACGACCTTGAGGGTGACATCGATGGTGGCGATGCCGTCGTAGAAGCGGTCGAGCTTTTGCAGTCTCTTTTGGATAAAGTCTTGAAGTTTGGCGGTTGCGTCAAACTTGATGGCTTGAATCTTTACTTCCATAATGCGTTCCTTTCTTTAATTATAAGGTTAGTACTATAGTTATTTCCTCGGGTGAGCCTGCTTGTATGCTTTTTTAAGCTGCTCGAACGAGGTGTGTGTATATACTTGTGTGGCCGCTAAGTTGGCGTGCCCGAGCAGTTCCTTGACTGCTCCGATCTCGGCGCCCCCGTTGAGCAGCTCGCTCGCGAAGGTGTGCCGGATGACGTGCGGGCTCCGTTTGCTTTGGGAGGTAAACTCTCCCAGGCGGTCTCGCGTCAGTCGGTAAACGAAGTTGGGGTAGCAGGCCTCGCCCTTGTCTGTGACCATCAGGGTGGCGGTTTGCCCGAACCGCTTGTCGCGCTCGCCGATGTAGGCTTTCACCTGGTCGGCCAGCCGCTGCGTGATCGGAATCACCCGTTCTTTGTTTCCCTTTCCGACTATACGCAAAGTTAATGAAAAAAAATTAAAATCGCTATCTTTTAGCTGAATTAATTCGCTCCGACGCATGCCGGTTTCGTATAACAATTCGAGAATCAGTTCGTTACGGCACGAAGCGAAGGGGTCGTCGGCCACTTCGCCCGCCGCGTCGATGGCGGCGCAGAGATCGCTTTCCTTGAAAAAGACGGGCAGGTTTTTTTCGATTTTCAGGAAGGAGATTTTGGAGGTCGGGTTGTCGGAGCGCTTGCCGTTGCGCACGAGGTAACGGTAGTAGGCGCGCAGCGTCGAGATCTTGCGGTTGACCGAGCGGGCGTTGACGCCGGCCTGCCGCAGTTGCATCAGCCAGATGCGCAGCTGGTCGGTGACGGCCGTGTCGATGGAGTCGTCGGGGAAGGAAACAGCGAAGAAGGCCTGAAACTGATTCAGGTCTTCTTCGTATGCCTTTACCGTGAGCGCCGAGTAGTGGCGCTGGAAGGAGATATATTGTATGAATCCGTCAATATTTGCCATCGTTGCGATAGCAAATGTAACGAATCAAACGCAAAAGCGCAAATTATTCTTCGCTTTGTTGCAGTTGTTGCACGTAAATGGCGTGGATGCGACGTTCGCGGGCAACCTCAGAGGGTTTGCTGAATGCCTGACGTTTGCGCAATTCTTTTACAACACCGGTTTTTTCGAATTTTCTTTTGAATTTCTTCAAGGCTTTTTCAATGCTTTCGCCTTCTTTTACAGGTACTACGATCATGTCTTTTATTTAAGTTTTGTTTTCAGATTCGTAAATTTGAGCGGGCAAAATTACGCAAAACATTGTTATCAACAAATTTTTCGCAAAACTTTTTTTGAATTTTTTTGGAGGAAGCCCTATCTTTGTGTGATTCTTTTGGACGGAAAACGTCTTGTGACAAACCTGAAACCCAGTTCTCATGAAATCGGAAATATGCCAGCGGATCGAACGCCTGCGCCAGTGGATGCGCGCCTCGGGCTATGACGCCTGCGTGATCGTACATGCCAATCCCCATTTGGGCGAATACATCGAGCCTCATTATCAGGCCCGCCGCTGGTTTTCGGGCTTTACCGGTTCGGCCGGAACACTGGTGGTGACCGCCGACGCGGCCGGCCTGTGGACCGACTCGCGCTATTATTTGCAGGCCGGTTTCCAACTCGAAGGCACCGGTATCGGGCTGATGCGGCAGGAGGAGGCGCCGGCAATCGACCGCTGGCTGTGCCGCTGTACGCAAGGCCGTCCGCGTGTGGCCATGGACGCGTCGCTGGTCGCCGCCCATGTCTGGCAGACCTGGTCGCAGACGTTGCAGCTGTACGACGACGGTTCGTACTGGAACCTGTGGACCGACCGCCCCTTGCCCGAAAACGGGCCGGCCTTTGTGCATCCGATGCAGTGGGCGGGAGAGACTGCCGCCGACAAGTTGCAGCGGCTGCACGCATGGATGCGGTCGCAATGTGCGGGGCCGTCGGTGTTGGTGGCCGGCTGCCTGGACGAAATCGCCTGGCTGCTCAATTTGCGGGGCCACGACCTGGACGACAGCCCGCTGTTGCGGGCCTACCTGGTGGTGCAAAGCCGCCCCGAAGGCTGGTCGGCCCGGTTGTTTGCCGCCCCCGAAGCGCTGGGAACCGAGGTCCGCTCCTATTTAAACGACTTGCAGGTCGGGTGGTCCAACTATTCGGAGTTCGAAAGCGGGCTCGCCTTGGGCGACAGCCGGCCGACGGCGCTTTGCGACGGTGCCTGCCTGACCTGGCGGGTGTGGTCGGCCTTGCGCGCTGCCGGATGCGTCGTGCAGCAATGTCAGTCGCCGCTGGCCGGTTGGAAATCGGTCAAAAACGAAACCGAGCTGGCCGGTATCCGTGCCGCGATGGTCAAAGACGGAGTGATGTGGGTGCGCTTTTTGCGCGAGTTTGTCCAGCGCGCCGGCGATGGCCGGGATTGGACCGAGTCGTATGTGGTGGAGCGGTTGCGGCAGCTGAAGGCATCGCAGCCGGATTTCTGGGGCGAAAGTTTTTCGACCATCGCCGCCTACGCCGGACACGGAGCGGTGGTGCATTATGCCGTAACGCCGGAGACGGACTGTCGGATTGGCGACTCGTCGCTCCTTTTGGTGGACACCGGCACGCAATATTTGCATGGCACCACCGACATGACCCGGACCCTGGCTTGCGGGCGGTTGACCAAGGAGGAGCGCCGCGACTATACCTTGGTGATGAAAAGCCATATCGCGCTGGCCCGGGCGGTTTTTCCGGAAGGGACGCCTGCCTCGGCGGTGGACGGCATCGCCCGGCAGCCGCTTTGGCGCGAGGCCGTGGATTTCAAGCACGGCACCGGACATGGGGTGGGGGCGTTTTTGAACGTGCACGAAGGGCCGGTCAGGGTGTCGCCTGCCAGCCGGATGTGCCTGGCGCCGGGAATGGTGACCAGCGATGAGCCGGGCCTGTACCGCGAGTCGGAACACGGGGTGCGGATAGAAAACCTCTTGGAGGTGGTTCCGTATAAAAGCACCGGATTTGGGCGGTTTTTGCAATTTAATGTATTAACTTTGTGCCCGATGGATTTGCGCCCGCTCCTGCCCGAGTTGCTGGATGCCGGCGAAAAAGCCTGGCTCAACGCCTATCACCTGCGGGTGCGAAACGCGTTGGCGCCCTATTTGACAGAAGAAGAAAACCAATGGTTAACACATTATGCGTATGAAATCTAAACTTTTGAGCGTATGTTTGCTGGCCTGCCTGTCGTCGCTGGCGGCTTTGGCTGCCAAGCCCGGACTGCAGTTGCAGGTCAATGTGCCGGATTTGGGCGGGGATAAAGCCTATCTGGGCCATTATTACATGGGAAAACTGTATCAGAAAGACTCCATCCAGCTCGACAGTAAGGGCAAGGGCGCGTTCACGTCGCCCGAGAACCTGCCCGAAGGCTTGTATGTGGTGTATTTTTCGGGGTCGAAATATTTTGACGTGCTGCTTTCGGAAGACCAGCACATCAGCGTACAGGTCGATACGGCCAATATGTCCGACGGGCTGAAGTTCAGCGGAGCGGAGCAGACTGTGGCCTTTTACGAATACTCGCAGTTTTTGCGTCAGATGCAGAAGGAGAGCTCGGCTTTGAGCGAACGCCTGAAGGCGACCGAAGACGAAAAGGAGAAAGAGGCGCTGACGGCCGAGTCCAAACGCCTGAACGAACGGGTGCAGGCCCGTCAGAACGAGTTGCGGACCCGTTACGAAGGGAAAATGATGGCCGTTTTCCTCAACGGACTGTTGCATCCCGACCTGCCCGAGTTTGAGATTCCCGAAGGCGTGTCGAATCCCGATTCGCTCAAAACCGCCTTGCGCTACGGATTTTTCCGCGACCATTATTTCGATTATGTCGATTTTGCCGACGAACGGGTCTATCGCACGCCGTATATCCGCTCTTCGCTCGACTTTTATGTCAACAAAGTGCTGGTGCAACAGCACGACTCCATCGCCAAACCGGCCATCCGGCTGATCGAGCGCAGCAAGGCCGACGAACACTGTTTCCAGAACATGGCCAACTACTTTCTCGACTTTTCGGTGAAGAGCCACATCATGGGCATGGACAACCTGTTGGTGGAGCTGGGCTACCGCTACTACCTCAACGGGCAGGCCACCTGGGCCGACTCGACCTTGGTGTCGAACATCTCCAAAGAGATTCGGAAAATCGAACACTCGCTGGTGGGCATGCAGGCCCCCAACATCTCGCTTTGCGACACCCTGGGCCGTTACCATCCGATTTACGACCTGGCGGGAGAACAGATCACCATCCTGTTCTTCTTTGAGCCGACGTGCGGCCACTGCAAGAAAACCACGCCGCTGGTACGCGAATTCTACGAGGAGTACAAAAACGACCCGCGCCTCAATGTCATTGCGGTGTATATGCTCGACGACGAAAAGGAATGGCGCGACTTTATCAAGGAATACCAGACCGAAAGCTTCATCAACGTATGGGATCCCGAGCGCAGCTCGTACTACTGGTCGTATTACGACACCTCGACTACGCCGATGATTTATGTGTTTGACGCCAATCACAAGATATTCGCCAAGAAAGTCGATGTGGAAGGCCTGAAAATGATTGCAAAATACGAATTGAAATAAGATGGCGCTCATTAAGGAAGTACGCGGGTTCAAACCCGAAATCGCCGAAGATTGTTTCCTGGCCGAAAACGCCACGGTAATCGGCGATGTGGTCATTGGCGAAGGCTCGAGTGTCTGGTTCAATGCGGTGTTGCGCGGCGACGTCAACTCCATCCGCATCGGACGGCATGTCAACATCCAGGACGGGGCGGTGCTGCACACCCTCTACCAAAAGTCGGTGGTCGAAATCGGCGATTACGTTTCGGTGGGCCACAACGCCACGATTCACGGGGCCGCCATCCGCGATTACGCGCTCATCGGCATGGGAGCCACCGTGCTCGACGGTGCCGTGGTGGGCGAAGGGGCCATTGTGGCGGCCAACGCCTTGGTGCTGAGCAATACGCAGGTGCCGGCCGGGACTATTTGGGCCGGTGTGCCCGCCAAGCAGGTCAAAGAAGTGTCGCCCGAGCAGGCCAAGGAAATCAACCAGAAAATAGCACACAATTACGCCATGTACGCATCGTGGTACAAATAAGCGATTGTGCGCAAAAAAGCAGCGGTTTTCAAAATATTTGTGTAAATTTGTAGGCTCAAAGTAGAGAAGAACCATGTCGAAAACAGCCGGACAATTTGATGCGGTCATTGCCAAATGCAAAGACTTGTTTGTGAAGAAAATGCAGGACTACGGCCCTTCGTGGCGTATTTTGCGTCCCGAGTCGCTGACCGACCAGTTGTTTATCAAGGCGTCGCGAATCCGCAGCCTCGAGGTAAAGAAGGAGGCGAAAGTCGATGAGGGGGTGGTCCCCGAATTTATGGGAATCGTCAATTACGGCCTGATGGGAGTCATCCAACTCCGCGAAGGCTACAGCGAAACGGTCGATATGGACAAGCAGCGCGCGCTGGAACTCTACGAGCAGTGCGCCGAAGAGGCCAAGCAGCTGATGCTGGCCAAAAATCACGATTACGATGAGGCCTGGCGCAAGATGCGCGTAAGCTCCTATACCGATTTGATCCTGATGAAGATCAATCGCACCAAGGAAATTGAAGACCACCACGGGGCAACGCTGGTGTCGGAAGGCATCGACGCCAATTACCTCGACATGGTCAATTATGCCATATTTGCTTTAATCCGATTAACCTTACCGAATGAACAAAACGATTAAACGCTACCTGTCCATCGTCTGCCGGGTCATTCTCGGGGCGGTGTTCCTGTTTTCGGGCTTTGTAAAGTCGGTCGATCCGCTTGGAACCGCCTACAAAATCACCGATTACCTCGAGGCGTTCGGCCTGGACTTCTTTATGGGGATGTCGCTTCCCCTGGCGATTCTGCTCATTATCGTGGAATTTACCATCGGTTTCAACTTTTTGTTCGGGGTGCAGACCCGCAAGACGGCTTGGGCCGCCTTGCTGTTTATGTTGGTGATGACCCCGCTGACGCTGTATCTGGCCATTGCCAATCCGGTCTCGGACTGCGGCTGTTTCGGCGACGCCATCGTGCTGACCAACTGGCAGACCTTCTATAAGAACGTGGCCATCGACTTTTTGCTGCTGATTGTCCTGCTCAATGTCAAGTACGAATACCCGTGGCTGAGCAACTGGGCCTCGTATGTGGTCATGTTGCTGCCCGTTGCCTTTGTACTGGTGATGTCGGTGCATTGCTACCGCCACTTGCCGGTCATCGACTTCCGCCCGTATAAAATCGGAAACAGCATCAAGGAGGGCATGACCTTGCCCGAAGGCGCCAAGACCGACAAGTACGAAGTGTCCTTTGTCTATGCCAAGGACGGGGTGGAACAGGAGTTTTCGATGACAGACTGCCCCTTTGGCGACACCACCTGGGTGTTTGTGCGTCAGAATTCGGTGCTGGTCGAAAAGGGCGACGTGCCGCCGATTCACGATTTCACGATGCAGACGGCCGATGGCGACGACATTACCGAAGACGTGCTCGACCGCGAGGGCTATACCCTGTTGGTGGTCTGCTCCAAGGTGGAAAAGGCCAGCACCAGACACTGGAAAGAACTCAACGCTCTGTATCAGTATGCGTTGAGCAACCGCATCGCCTTCTATGGCATGTCGGCCACCTATAGCGAAATGCTCGACCAATACCGTCAGCAGTACCACATCAAGTTCCCCTTTGTGGCTACCGACGAGATTACCCTGAAGACGATTGTCCGCTCCAATCCCGGACTGGTATTGCTGCAAGGCGACGTGGTGGCCGGCAAATGGCACTACAACGATTTGCCTACGGTCGAAGAACTGAATGTTATTGTA
Source organism: Paludibacteraceae bacterium (assembly GCA_017960065.1). Classification (GTDB taxonomy): domain Bacteria; phylum Bacteroidota; class Bacteroidia; order Bacteroidales; family Paludibacteraceae; genus Enterocola. Next base: position 5,764 of record JAGCZK010000214.1, on the reverse strand, counting down.
AAACAAAAATAAAGTATGAGAAAGAACATTGTGGCAGGGAACTGGAAAATGAATAAAACCCTGCAAGAAGGTGTAGCCTTGGCTACGGAATTGAAATCTATGTTGACGGCCAAACCCAACTGCGAAGTGATTATCGGTACGCCGTTCATTCACCTGGCAACCGTTGCCGATCTGGTCAAAGGCAGCGTCATTAAAGTGGCTGCCGAAAACTGCGCCGACAAGGAATCGGGTGCTTTCACCGGTGAGGTGTCTGCCGCGATGGTGAAATCGACCGGTGCCGAATACTGCATTCTGGGTCACTCCGAACGTCGTGCCTACTACCACGAAGACTATGCCATCCTCAAAGAAAAAGTGTTGCTGGCATTGAAAAACGGTCTGAAACCCATCTTCTGCATCGGCGAATTGAAGGAAGAACGCGAAGCCGGCAAACAAAACGAAGTGGTGAAAGCCCAACTCGAAGGCTCGGTATTCAACTTGTCGGCCGAAGATTTCTCGAAAATCGTTTTGGCTTACGAACCGGTATGGGCCATCGGTACCGGCCTGACCGCCACCTCGGACCAGGCAGAGGAAATCCACGCCTACATCCGCAGCCTGATCGCCGCCAAATACGGCAAACAAGTGGCCGAAGACACCACGATTCTGTACGGCGGAAGCTGCAACGACAAGAATGCCAAGGAATTGTTCTCGAAACCCGACGTTGACGGCGGCCTGATTGGCGGCGCTTCGCTGGTAGCCGAAAAATTCAAGGCGATTATCGACGCTTTCTAATGAAAACGCTGGTTTTTGCTACGGCAAACAGGCATAAGTTAATTGAAGTGCAAAGCTTTCTGGGTGAAGGCTTTGCACTTCATTGTCTTGCGGATTTGGGCATTACCGCCGAAATCCCCGAAACGGCCGGGACGTTGGAGGGCAATGCGTTGCAAAAGGCCCGCTATGTGTATGAGCATTGCCATCAGGCCTGCTTTGCCGATGACACCGGGCTCGAAATCGATGCGCTCGACGGCCAGCCGGGCGTGTATTCGGCCCGTTATGCCGGCCCGGCCAAGGATTCGCAGGCCAACATGCGCAAGGTACTCGAAGAGTTGAAAGGCTGCCGCGAGCGTAGCGCCCGTTTTCGGACCGTGATTGCCTACATCGACCACGAAGGCGCCGAGCATCTGTTTGAAGGACGGGTGGAGGGGGCGATTCTCGAAGCGCCCGTTGGCGGGCAAGGGTTCGGGTATGACCCGATTTTCCAACCCGAGGGCTATACGCAGAGCTTCGCCCAATTGAGCCTGGCCGAAAAAAACACCATCAGCCACCGGGCGCGTGCGATGCGTGCCTTCTGTACTTATCTCGAACGCTTATGAACCGTTTTCTCTGTTGTTTGGTATTGGGCTTGTCGCTGCTGCTGACCGCTGCTGCCGGAAGCTATGACAAGTGGCAGACCCATTTCGCCTATTCTTCGTCCAAGCAGGTGGTCGAAACGCCCAACCGCGTGTTTGTCATTTCGAACCGCTACCTGTTTTCGATTGACAAGGAAAGTGGCGAAATCACGACCTACAGCAAGGTGAACGGACTCAGTAACAGCGATGTGTCGTACATCGCCTACAGCGACGAGGTCGGGGTGCTTCTGATCGGTTATACCGATGCGCAAATCGACCTGATGGATGCCTCCGGCAATCTGTATCCGATTCCGGATCTGGCCAACAAAAACATGGCGGTGGACAAAACTTTCTTCCAAGTGTATTTCGAAAAGGAGTTTGCCTACATCTCCACCGGTTTTGGCGTGATGGCGGTGAACCTGGTCAAGCACGAGATTGCCGACACTTACATCTTGGGCGAGGGGGCGACCATGGCCCCGGTTTACGGCGTGACGGCCGACGACAGCTGTTTTTATGCGCTTACCGACTATTGCATCAAGCGGGCGTACAAGAAGACGAATTTGCTGGATTACCAGAATTGGTCTTGTTGGACGTACCTGCCCGAAGGCAGTTCGAAGTGTCGCGACTTGTGCAGTTTTGAAGACACGCTCTATCTGTGCGAACGCCAGGGGGCGGTCTATCGCCTGCGCGAAGACGGCTGGGAGACGCTCTATACTCAGGAGGGGAGCGAAAACGTGCAGCTGAAAGTCACGCCCGGGCACCTGTATCTTAGCATGGGCGAAAACGGCGGTTATCGCTACGACCGTGGCGGGCAGGTGAGCCGGTTGGACCGTCTGGTGACGGACATGGTCTATGTCGATGAGCGTAAGGAAACCTATCTGGCCGTTAATGACATGGCCGTGGTGGTGGTTCCCGACAACGGCGCCGACCGTTATTACCAGCCCCAAGGGCCCTACAACTCGACCGCCCAGTCGCTCAGCTGCTCCAACGGCCGCCTGTGGCTGTCGTCGGGCGGCAGCTGGACCGACCGTTTGTTTATCCCCTCGGTGATTTCGCATTACGAAAACGGCCGCTGGACCAACATGAGCGCCGCAATGTTGGAAACGGCGGGGTTTGTCGAAGGATGGCAGGACGTGGTTTCCATTGCGGCGGATCCGAAAGATCCCGAGCATTTTTATTTTGCCACCTGGGGCGAAGGGATTTTTGAAGTGAAAGACGGCAAGGCGGTGCAGTGGTACATGAACGAAACAACTGGCGGAGCCATCGACGCGGTGGTTTCCGGCAACCACTATACGCGTGTGGACGGATTGGTCTTCGATGCGAAAGGCAACTTGTGGTTTTCCAATTCGGGGGCGTCCAATCCGGGCGGAGCCCTGTTGGAGACGCGTGGGCTCGGGGTGCGTTTGGCCTCGGGCGAGTGGTTCAAGACCGATTACCTGCGCAATTACGACCTGCTGCGTCAGGTGCTCGTCACCTCGCGCAATCAGAAATGGGTGGTTTCGGTTCGCAAAAAGCCGGGCGTCTTTGTCCTCGACGACGGAGGTACCCTGCAGGATGCATCGGACGACCGCACCCGTTTTTTCGACACTTTTACCGACCAGGACGGCAATGTGATTTCGCCTTCCATGGTTTATGCCATCGCCGAAGACCGCAACGGAGCCATCTGGGTGGGAACCGATTACGGCCCGGTGGTTTTGAACTCGCCCAAGAATGTGTTCGACGCTTCGTATCACGCCTCCCGTATCAAAATCGCCCGCGAAGACGGTTCGGGACTGGCCGATTACCTGCTCGACGGGGTGAGTGTCCATTCGCTGGCAATCGACGGAGGCAACCGCAAGTGGGTGGGAACCGAATCTTCGGGCGTTTACCTGCTTTCGGCCGACGGTACCACCACCATTCAGCATTTTACCAAAGACAACAGTCCCTTGTCGTCTAATCAGATCAACGCCATTGCCATCAACGGCGAAACCGGCGAAGTGTTTTTTGCCACCGAAGACGGCGTGCTCTCGTACTTTTCGGATGCGACCGAGCCGGTCAGGCGTTACGACAAATCGCTGGTCAAAGTCTATCCCAGTCCGGTCCGCCCCGATTATTCGGGCGAGGTGACCATTGTCGGGCTCGAAGAAAACAGCCTGGTGAAAATCATTGACGCGTCGGGGCACCTGGTGTTCGAAGGGCATTCCAACGGAGGGTCGCTGGTCTGGAACCTGCGCAACCGTTCGGGCCAGCCGGTGTCGAGTGGCGCTTATTTCGTGTTGTGCGCCAACGACGACGAAGACGACAACCGCAGTATCGTTACCAAGTTTATGGTTCTTCGCTGACACTGTAAAGCAGGCGGCTTTGCCCTGCCGGCAGCGTCAGTTTGAAATGATGAGCCTCCTGCTCAAACGGCAGGTCGTCCAGCGAAAGGAACGTGGAGCCTTCGAGGTAGCGCGGTTTCGGAATCGTCACTTCACTGTCGGTCGGCCGGCGGTTGAGCACCACCACCACGCTTTGCCCGAAATAGTGCCGTTCGTACACCCACAAATCGGGTTCTGTCAGCCATTCGAAAAAGTCGCCGTAAGCGAGTACGGCATTGTGGTCGAAAAACTCTTTCCATTCTTGTGGCAAGTGTTCGTCGGTGGCCGGGCCTTGTCCCGAGGTCAGTGTCGGACAGGTGGCGTAATACAGCGCTTCGGTGGCGTTTTTGGGGGCGCTGTCGGGTACCGACAGCCGGTGCCAGCCGTAGCGTTGCAAGGCGTCGTTGAGCAGGAAATGCACCAGTTGGAAACTGTTGCCCCCGATTGCGGGCAGGCAGGCGTCGGGCTGGTTGTTGCGGATGGGAACCAGCGGAAGCGGATAGACTTCGTGGCTGACCTTTCCGTAGTTGAGCGGCACGAGGATTTCGTTGGAGCAGCACGAGTGGTTGGCGCCGATGATGCGTATCCAGCTGAGGGCAAGGCTGTCGGCCTCGCAGGGGATGCTGATCCGGGTGGACGATTCGCCCAGTCGGACAAAGCGGCCGTCGGGCAGCTGGCGGTTGCCCCAAAAGGCGTAGAGTTGAACCGGCTCGGTGATGTTTTGCAGGTACAGGTTGTTTTCCTTTTCTTTTTCGCTTCGGATAATGGCCCCGAAATTGACGCCCGGTTGCACGTCGAGGATGCCCAATGTGTCGTGGCGGTGGTCGATGTAGCGCCCGCGGGTGCTGTCGATCAGGCGGTTAGCTCCTTGTTGCAGGTAGAAGGGGAACGCTCCCAAACGGGTCATCATTCGAACTTCGGGCAAACTGTCCGGGTTAAGTTCCAGTTCGGGTAGGCTGTAGTATTGCCAGTCGAAGGCCTGTGAAATCAGGCGGAGGGGTTCGCCGTCGGCTTGGAAGGCGCCGGGGTAGGTGTAGGAAAATTCGGCCTCCATGTTTTTGTGTACCGGCAGGTCGAAGCGTTCGCCGTCGGCCCAGTACGACACGATCGCCATTCGGGGCATGTTGGCCAGCACGCGCAGCATGAGCGCCCGACCGTTGTTGGTCAGTTCGACCTCGAGTTGCCCGCAGTCGCTTACGGCGCTGTCGGCTACCGGGCGGGCCGGGCAGACCGTTTCCAAAAACACGATGTTATAGCCTTTGTTGAGGGCGATTCCGGCAGCGAGGGGCTCGTTGGCGTTGCGTGCGCTGAAGCTGGCCGACGGGCGGCCGCAAGCTGCCATAGCGAGCACCAGTAAGGCGCTAAATAGTCCAGAGAGCAAACTTTTTGTCATGTCCTGTCCGATTGAATGCTGTGACAAAATTACCGATTTTTTCGGGATTTTCATGTTTTTTTTTGAGTTCTTCCAAAAGGAGATTATATTTGCACTCCGAAAGGTGCTGCTTGGAGTGAGCGTGCACCCGATGATATTGTTAGGCGTTTACTTACGCTTGCTCTGACGTTTCGAAACCTGAGAAATTTCAAAACCACTGACAGACGCAAGACGACAGTAGATGCCCGCAGGATATGTTTAAGATTCGTTCATTGAACGACTGGCATATCGACGTGGGCTTCTGTCTTGTTCTTTCTTCAGTGAAGGTTTCTCAGGACCTCGAAACGTGGAATCTGCAAGTAGAGTCCACGTTTTTTTGTTGGAAGCCTATCTGGCAAGACGGAGAAAAATTCTATGTTTTAAACAAATTAATGAACTAAAAATTATGAAAAAAATTATTCTGGTGGCCTTGTTGGCTTTGGGTGGCGTTTGTGCCGCCATCGGTGGAAACCGTTATGAGTTTAAGAATTTTGTCCTGAACGAAAACGAGCAAGTGGTGGTTGTCAGAAAGGCCAAGACTTCCTTGAGCCTGGACCAGGTGGTAAAAAGAGTGGAGCAGTATCTGATTTCGGACGACGGGAAAATGATCTTGATCGATTCCCTTTCGACGGATACCCAGCGGGTGTATG
>JAGCZK010000213.1 GCA_017960065.1 Paludibacteraceae bacterium | reverse complement strand
GTTTTGCCGGCGGTATGCTCGACCGCAACGGTCTGCGCCCCGCCCGTTACACGCTGCTCAAGAACCAGACCATGATTGTGGCCAGTGAGGTGGGTGTGGCCGATATCGATCCGGCCGAGGTGGCCGAGAAAGGCCGTCTGCAACCGGGTAAGATCCTGCTTATTGATACGCAGGAGGGGAAAATTTACTACGATGGTGAAATCAAGAGCCGCCTGGCCGGCGAACATCCCTACCGTCAATGGCTCGACACCAACCGCATCCAGCTCGAGAAACTCAAGAGCGGCCGGCACATCGAGCATACGGTCGACAACCTGCTGCAAAAGGAGATCCTCTTCGGCTTCGGCGCCGAGGATGTGGACGGCACCATCGCCCCCATGGCGGTCAACGGCATCGAACCCACCGCCTCCATGGGCAACGACACCCCGCTGGCGGTGCTTTCCGACAAGCCCCAGAGCTTCTTCAACTACTTCCGCCAGCAGTTCGCCCAGGTGACCAACCCACCCATCGACAGCATCCGCGAGGAACTGGTCATGAGCCTGACCGAATACATTGGCCGGGTGGGGAGCGGCATCCTCAATCCCGACGAAACCAACTGCAAGATGGTGCGGCTGCCGCATCCCATCCTGAGCAATACGCAGCTCGATATTCTCTGCAACATCCGTTACAAAGGATTCAACACCATCAAACTGCCCATGCTCTTTGAGGTGTCGAAGGGCGAAAAAGGTTTGCAACCGGCTCTGGACGAACTTTGCCGTCAGGCGGAAAAATCGGTCGATGAGGGTTATAACTACATCATTCTGAGCGACCGCGGGGTGGATGCCGGCCATGCCGCCATTCCGTCGCTGCTGGCCGTATCGGCGGTGCATCACTACCTGATTTCCGTGGGCAAGCGGGTGCAGACCGCTCTGATTGTGGAGAGCGGCGAAATCCGCGAAACCATGCATGCCGCATTGCTGTTGGGTTACGGCGCCAGCGCCCTCTGCCCTTATCTGACCTACGCCGTGCTCGATGATCTGGTCAAACGCCGCCAGATTCAGGAAGACTACGCCACTGCCGAAAGCAACTACATTACAGCGGTCAAGAAGGGCTTGTTCAAGATTATGGCCAAAATGGGCATTTCCACCATCCGCAGCTACCGTGGTGCCAAGATATTCGAGAGCATCGGCCTCAGTGAGGACCTGCTGCGCAGCTACTTCGGTACGGCGGTCAGCACCGTGGGCGGCATCGGGCTGGAGAAAATCGCCCGTGACGCGCTGGCCATGCATGCACAGGCGTTCGACGCCGACCGCCGTGATCCCGGCTTCCTGCCCAATCTGGGACAGTTCCATTGGCGCAAAGACGGTATCAAACATGCTTGGAATCCTGAGGTGATTGCGTCGCTGCAACTGGCTACTCGCACCGGCGACTATCAGAAGTTCAAACAGTTCAGCCGGTTGGTTGATGAAAAGGACGCCCCCGTCTTTATCCGCGACTTCATGGGTTTCAAGCAGAACCCCATCGACATCAACGAGGTGGAGTCCGAAGAAAAGATCGTGAAACATTTCGTGGCCGGGGCCATGTCGTTCGGTGCGCTGAGCAAGGAGGCCCACGAGGCCATCTGCTTGGCCATGAACAAATTGGGTGCCCGCAGCAACACCGGCGAGGGCGGCGAGGATGCCGAACGCTTCCATACCGAACAAGACGGCATCAGCCTCAACAGCAAGACCAAGCAAGTGGCTTCGGGCCGTTTCGGCGTGACCACCGAATACCTGGTCAATGCCGAAGAAATCCAAATCAAGGTGGCCCAGGGTGCCAAGCCCGGTGAGGGCGGACAACTGCCCGGATTCAAGGTCAACGAGGTGATTGCCAAGACCCGTCACAGCCTGGCCGGTATCTCGCTCATTTCGCCACCGCCTCACCACGACATTTACAGCATTGAAGATCTGGCCCAACTTATTTTCGACCTCAAGAACGTAAATCCGCGGGCGGCCGTTTCGGTCAAGCTGGTGGCGGAGAGCGGTGTGGGAACCATCGCTGCCGGTGTGGCCAAGGCCAAGGCCGACCTGATTGTGATCAGCGGCGCCGAGGGCGGTACGGGCGCCAGTCCGGCCTCGAGTATGCGCTTTGCCGGCATTTCGCCGGAAATCGGCCTGAGCGAAACCCAGCAGACGCTGGTGAAAAACGGTCTGCGCGCCGGAGTGCGCCTGCAGGTCGACGGCCAGCTCAAAACCGGCCGCGACGTGGTGCTGATGGCTATGTTGGGTGCCGAGGAGTTCGGCTTCGGTACTGCGGTGCTCATTGTGCTGGGCTGCGTGATGATGCGCAAGTGCAACCTGAACACTTGCCCCATGGGTGTGGCCACCCAGAACCCCGAACTGCGCAAGCACTTCATCGGGCGTTACACCTACCTGGTCAACTACTTCCGCTTTATCGCACGCGAGGTGCGCGAGTATCTGGCGGCCATGGGGTGCCGTTCACTCGATGAAATCGTAGGCCGCACCGACCTGATTGAAACGTCGCCGTCGCCGTTGGATTTCGGGCGTCTGCTCCACCGGGAGTCCGGCGTGCTGCACTTTACGGGCGACGTGCGCAAACCGGCTGTGCCGCTGGGTATGCAGGACGAGGTGCTCGACCAGCAGATGATCCGTGCGGCGCAAAAGGCGCTCGAAACGCAGGAGGAGGTCAGTCTCGACTATGCCATCCGCAATACCGACCGTGCCGTGGGTACCATGCTCTCAGGCGAAATCGCGCTGCGCTACGGGTTGCAGGGGATGCCCGACAACACCATCCGGGTCAAGTTCAAGGGCTCGGCCGGCCAGTCGTTCGGCGCTTTCCTCAGCCATGGTGTCAGCCTGACGCTCGAGGGAGAGACCAACGACTACTTCGGCAAAGGGCTCTCCGGCGGCCGTATCGCCATTCTGCCGCCCGCCCGCAGCGGTTTCAAGGCTGAGGACAACATCATTGCCGGCAACACCGGTTTGTACGGTGCCACTTCGGGCGAGGTGTATGTCAACGGTCGGGTGGGCGAACGCTTCGGCGTTCGCAACTCGGGTGCCGTTGCTGTCATTGAGGGCGCCGGCGACCACTGTTGTGAATACATGACCGGCGGCCGCGTGGTGGTACTCGGCGAAACGGGGCGCAACTTCGCCGCCGGTATGTCCGGCGGACTGGCCTATGTATGGGATCCCAAGCAGCATTTCGACTATTTCTGCAACATGGATATGGTGGAGATCAACCTGGTGGAGGATTCCGTATCGCGCAAGGAACTGCTCGAACTGATCCGCCAGCATTACCTGCACACGGGTTCGGCTTTGGCCGGCCGGATGCTCGACGACTGGCAGCACTATGTGACCGAATTTGTCCAAGTGGTGCCCATTGAGTACAAACGGGTGCTTCAAGAGGAGCAGATGGCCCGTCTGCGCGAGAAAATGACCGATATGCAACGTGAATTTTAAACTTAGAAGGAGATACAGCCATGGGAAATCCTAAAGCTTTTCTGGAAATATGCCGCCAAGAAGCCGGGTATCGTCCGGTACACGACCGAATCCACGATTTCGGCGAGGTGGAGCAAACCCTCAACACCCGTGAACGCCGCGCACAGGCATCGCGCTGCATGGACTGCGGCGTGCCGTTCTGCCATTGGGCCTGCCCGTTGGGCAACAAAGCGCCTGAATGGAACGATGCGCTCTTCCGCGGCCAGTGGGAACTGGCCTACCGCCTGCTGAGTGACACCAATCCGTTCCCGGAATTTACCGGAAGGATATGTCCGGCCTTGTGCGAGAAGGCCTGCGTGCTCAACCGTTTCAATCACGAACCGACCACCAACCGCGAGGATGAGGCGGCCATTACCGAAGCCGCTTTCCGCGAAGGGTATATCACGGTGCGCTCCATCAAGCGCAACGGCAGGCGGGTGGCGGTCATCGGGGCCGGTCCGGCCGGTCTGGCGGCGGCCAACGACCTCAACCTGCAGGGCTGTGAGGTGACGGTGTTCGAAAAGAATGAAAACGCCGGCGGCCTACTGCGCTACGGCATCCCCAACTTCAAACTCAACAAGGCGGTGATTGACCGTCGCCTGCGTTTCCTCGAAGCGGAAGGCATTACCTTCCGCTATGGTGAGGAGGTCGTTTGCGATGAGGCTTTTGCCAACCAATACGATGCTGTGGTTGTTGCCACGGGCACCCCGACGGCGCGTGACCTTCCCGTTCCGGGACGTGAGCTTAAAGGAGTGCATTTCGCCCTTGAGCTGCTGGCACAGCAGAACCGCGTGCTGGCCGGCCGCGAGTTCGGTAAGGACGAGCGCATTACGGCGGCCGGCAAGGATGTGCTGGTCATTGGCGGCGGCGATACGGGCAGCGACTGCATCGGTACGGCGCACCGACAGGGGTGCCTGGGTGTGACACAGATCGAAATCATGCCCCGGCCGGTGGAAGGCCCCGAAGATCCGCAGAACCCCTGGCCCAACTATCCGCGCACGCTCAAGACCAGTTCGAGCCATGAAGAGGGTTGTACCCGCCGTTGGAACATGAATACACTGGAGTTCCTGGGCAAAGACGGCCGGTTGACCGGCGTTAAAGTGCAGGAAATCGACTGGGAACCCAATCCCGAGGGCGGGCGTCCGCTCATGGTGCCCAAAGGTGAACCGGAGGTCATCAAGGCGGAGCTGGTTTTGCTGGCCATGGGATTCCTCAAGCCCGAGCATCCGCAGTATCCGGCCAACGTGTTTGTATGCGGCGACGCCGCCAACGGAGCCACGCTGGTGGTGCGCGCCATGGCCTCCGGCCGGCAGGCGGCTGCCCGTGTGCAGGCCTTTTTGAAAAAATAGAAATTGTGTAATCCCTTAATACTTACCACTATGGCAAACGAATTAAGATTTCAGAAAGTAGGAGAGGCGTTTAAGAAAAAGCCGCTCGAAGTAACCCTTCCCGCCGAACGTCCGGCGGAGTATTTCGGCAAGAAAGTCTTCAACCGCGAGAAGATGTACAAGTACCTTGCGAAGGACGTGTACGAGAAGATGATCGATGTGATGGACAATGGTGCTCCCTTTGACCGTCAGGTGGCCGACAAGGTGGCCGACGGCATGCGCCGCTGGGCAGTGGAGCAGGGAGTGACCCACTATACGCACTGGTTCCAGCCGCTGACCGAAGGAACGGCCGAAAAGCATGACTCTTTCATTGAGCACGATGGCAAGGGCGGTATGCTGGAGGAATTCAGCGGCAAGCTGCTCGTACAGCAGGAACCCGACGCTTCGTCGTTCCCTTCGGGCGGTATCCGTTCGACCTTTGAGGCCCGTGGTTATTCGGCCTGGGACCCGACTTCGCCGGTGTTCATTATCGACGACACGCTCTGCATTACGTCGGTTTTCAGCAGCTACAGCGGTGAGGCGCTCGACTACAAGTCGCCGTTGCTGCGTGCCTTGCATGCGGTGGATGTGGCTGCCGTGGATGTGTGCCGGTATTTCGACCCTTCGGTCAAAAAGGTGCGCAGCAACCTGGGCTGGGAGCAGGAGTATTTTCTGGTGGACGAGGGCTTGTATGCGGCCCGTCCGGACCTGCTGCTGACCGGGCGTACCCTGATGGGCCACGATTCGGCCAAGAACCAGCAGATGGACGACCACTATTTCGGCAGCATACCCGACCGTGTGGCCGCCTTTATGCGTGACCTGGAGATCCAGGCGCTGGAATTGGGTATTCCGGTTAAAACCCGTCACAACGAGGCGGCTCCCAACCAATTCGAGCTGGCGCCGATTTTTGAGGAGACCAACCTGGCCGTTGACCACAACATGCTGCTCATGTCGCTTATGAAACGG
>JAGCZK010000212.1 GCA_017960065.1 Paludibacteraceae bacterium | reverse complement strand
TAAGGGGGCGCGCGTCAACAACCTCAAGCAGATCGACGTGCAAGTGCCGCTGGGCAAACTGGTGGTGGTGACCGGTGTGTCGGGCTCGGGCAAGTCTTCGCTGGCCTTCGACACCCTCTATGCCGAGGGGCAGCGGCGGTATGTCGAGAGCCTGTCGTCGTATGCGCGGCAGTTCTTGGGCCGGATGAGCAAGCCCGAGGTGGACTACATCAAAAACCTGCCGCCCGCCATTGCCATTGAGCAGAAGGTCAAAACCCGCTCGTCGCGTTCGACCGTCGGCACTTCGACCGAAATCTACGATTACCTGCGCCGCCTGTTTGCCCGTGTGGGCAAAACCATTTCGCCGGTGTCGGGCGAGCAGGTCAAAAAGCATCAGGTGCAGGACGTGCTCGACTACATGGCCGCACTGCCCGAAGGGACGTGGATGCTGCTTCTCTCGCCGATGAACTACCGCAGCGCCCTGGCCCTGAAAGAAGGGCTCGAGGCCTTGCGCCAGCAGGGCTTCAGCCGTGTTTTGTCCAATGGCGAAATCCTGCGTTTCGATGCCTTTTCGGACCTTCCCAACCCGCCTCTGTCGTTCGACCTGGTCATCGACCGGTGCGCTTCGAGCCGCGAACAGGCCTTTTTGAACCGCATGGCCGACTCGGTCGAAACCGCGTTTTATGAAGGGGATGGGGTTTGTCGGGTTCAGTTGCTCGACGCGTCCAAGAAAATAGTCGGCGGCAAGGATTTCTCCGTGCATTTTGAGGCCGACGGCATCCGTTTCGAAGAGCCGGTCGAGGCCTTGTTCAGTTTCAACAGCCCGCTGGGCGCCTGCTCCGAGTGCGAGGGCTTTGGCTCGGTCATCGGCATCGACGAAGACCTGGTGATTCCCAACAAGGCCCTTTCGGTGTACGAAGGGGCGGTGGTCTGCTGGCGCGGCGAAAAGATGGGCGCCTACCGCCAAGCCCTGATTCTGAATGCCGAAAAAGCCGGATTTCCCATTCATACCCCCTATTGGCAGCTGACCGACGCGCAGAAAGACCTGCTTTGGAACGGTTGCCGCCATTTTGAGGGTATTCGCGATTTCTTCCGCTTTGTCGAAAGCAACCAATACAAAATTCAATACCGCGTGCTGTTGAGCCGCTATCGGGGCAAAACGGTCTGCCCCAAATGCCGGGGTGCGCGTTTGCGTCAGGAGGCCCTGTATGTGCAGGTGGGCGGTAAGAATATCCACGAGTTGTGCTCGATGACGGTGAGCGAACTGATTCCGTTCTTCGAACAGCTGCAACTCGACCAGTACGAGCGTATGGCGGCGTCCAAACTGCTGAAGGAAATCACCAACCGCCTGCATTACCTCGACGAGGTGGGCCTGCCATATCTGACTCTCGACCGGGCGTCGAACACCTTGTCGGGCGGCGAAAGCCAGCGTATCAACCTGGCCACCTCATTGGGCAGCAGCCTGGTTGGCTCGCTGTATGTGCTCGACGAGCCGAGCATCGGCCTTCATTCGCGCGACACCCAGCGCCTGATTGGCGTGCTGCGCAAGTTGCAGCAACTCGGCAACACCATCGTGGTGGTGGAGCACGACGAGCAGATTATGCGTGCCGCCGATTGGATCATCGACATCGGTCCGGGGGCCGGCCGTTTGGGCGGCCAGTTGGTGGCGCAGGGGGCTCCCGCCGACCTGTTGAAGTCGGTGCGGCCCGACACGCCTTCGGCCACGCTGCGCTATCTGGCC